>NZ_JBFTXJ020000008.1 GCF_041379945.2 Aneurinibacillus sp. REN35
CGTTCATCGGTCATGATTTCTTCGCCTTGAATGACGAGCGGGTAGTCACGGCCCAATTCAGCAGAAACTTTTTCTAGTGCGTCATTAATCGCTTTCATGTTGTTCTCTTCCGCAAAGTTAGTAAACGGTTCGGGACGATATGGGATCATATACGTAAGCCTCCTTAGTTCTTCTGTGAACAAACGATAAAATGTTTTTTCATGTCACCGTTTTAACAATGCAAAGGTCATGCCAATTACAAGATCAAGTTCTTTTTTGTATTTTCGACAAAAAATTCGAAACATAATGTAAAGATATATACACAAGTGTAAAATCACCTTTCCATTTTGAACAAAATTGTAAACATTCTAATCTTTATCAACCGAACCCAGATAAAATCTTCTAGCTAAGGGAACAACTTTCTTTCTGAAGACCAACCTGCTATACTAAAGTGTACATGTTTTAGTTCGGTTTGAAAGAAGGTCGCTTTCATGGCAAGAATACTGATATCAGGGTACTACGGATTCGACAACGCCGGGGACGATACGGTGCTGTACGGAATCATCTCTTCACTTACCAAACATATACCAGGTGTCGAGCTCGCCGTTCTATCGAATACTCCTGCCGAGACGCAAACCCTGTTCGGCATTCCGGCATATAATCGTTGGCGGATGGGTTCCATCATTACACAACTGCAACAATCCGACCTTCTTGTCATGGGAGGCGGCAGCCTGCTTCAGGATGCGACAAGCCCCCGAAGCGTCATCTATTACCTGGGCATCGTTATGATGGCCAAGATGCTGGGCAAGCCTGTTATTTTTTATGCTCAGGGCATCGGACCAATCACATCCACAATCAGCAAGCAGTTGATCCGCCGGATTGTAAACCGGGTCGATGTGATTACCGTGCGTGATGAACAATCAGGAGCCGATCTGAAATCATTCGGCGTTCACAAAGCACCCATCTATGTCACAGCAGATCCTGCCATAACGATTAACCCAAGTCAGGTCGATATTACGTTCGGGCAAAGCATCATTAAGAAATACAAGCCCGATACATCAAAGCCGATCATGGCGATCTCCGTGCGCGCATGGAAGAATGAACAGCATTACAAATCGGTCATCGCCAGGTTCGCAGATGAAGCACTGCGCATGGGCTGGGAAGTATTCTTCCTGCCGATGCAGAACCCGGCCGATCTGGCCCCCTCGCTTGATATTGTTGAACAGATGAGCGAAACCGGAGCTGTCGTTATTGAAGAGAAGATGAATTTCAAACAGATTTTCAGCTTCATCGGCGCATCCCAATTCGTACTCGGGATGCGGCTCCATTCCGTCATCCTAGCAGCGGTCATGGGCGTCCCGTTCGCAGGCATTTCATATGATCCGAAGATGGATCGTTTTGTGCAGCGGCTCGGTATGACCTCCGCCGGACATATCAAGAACCTGCAGTATGAATCAATGCTTGCACATATCGAACCGCTCCTTGCTGACCTTCCCGGTGCAAGGAAGAAGATGCAGCATAATATTGGCTCTCTCATTCAAGATGCGGAGAAGAGCAGCCGACTTGCTGTCGAACTGCTTGAGCGCAGTCAATCTAAAAAAAGCACGTAGCATTTTGTCGAATCCTGGGGCGAAAAAACACTTCTTTTGCTTCTTTACCACTAGTTTTGTAACGTCAGCAGGAAAATCCAAACAAATAAAGAAATCCCCCTTCACACGGACTATTCTACCTGTGAAGGGGGAATTTTTTTGAAGAAGTATGAGCAAGCTAATGTGCAGATCCTGTTCGATTTGTTTTCATGGAAAAAACGTGCCGGCGAAATCATCCGATTCGAGATTACTGAACGAGGGCGTTATTGGGTCATCTCTTTCATCTCATACAGCATGATATCCTCCTATGAGCATACGTTTGCTGCCTTCACAGGCGACAGTCACGATGACCTTTATCATTGGGTCTTGCCGCTTCTGACCGATTTTACCTTAGCGTTTGATAATAGCGAAGCGTCTTTTCCAATCCCTCCGCAAGCGAATACTGCGGCGTCCAGCCAAGCTTTTGTATAGCATTTTTGTTATCGAGATAGCTATGTACAATATCACCTTCACGCGGTGCTTCATATTTTACAGCTATCTCCTGACCAAGCGTCTCACCCATGAGTGCGATCAACTGATTTACGCTTGTTGGCTGATTGGTGCTAAGGTTAAAAATCTCATGATCTCCTACGGTCAGGGCCATAATGTTGGCTCTGGCCACATCCTGTACGTAGACGAAGTCACGCGTCTGTTCACCGTCTCCGAATACGATCAATTCCTCTCCTGCGAGCGCACGATCCACAAAAATGGACACTACGCCGCCCTCTCCTTTTGGGTCCTGTCTTTCACCGTACACATTTGCATAGCGAAACGCTGTATAAGCAAGTCCATACAGATGATGATAAGCATGCAAATAAAACTCTGGCACGTATTTAGAGATGCCGTACGGAGACAGCGGCTGTTTCGGATGCGCTTCATCTACCCCCATATACTGCGGCTCGCCATATACAGCTGCCGAAGAGGCGTAGACGAACTTGCGCACATGATGCCGACGTGCTGCTTCAAGCAAATTTACCGTACCTACAATATTTGTTGTCGCATCGCCCATCGGATCTTTTAGGGAAACCGGAACAGAACTTTGCGCTGCCTGATGGATTACGAAATCAGGTTTTTCCTTGTTGAATACATGCTCAATATCTGACAATGTAATGCTCATCTCATAAAAAGAAGCCTGCGGATTCACCTGCTGTCGCTTCCCTGTCGAAAAATCGTCAACAATACATACTTCATACCCGGCTTCGAGCGCCTGATCTACAATATGGGAACCAATAAAACCGGCCCCGCCCGTTACCAATACTTTCATGGCCTACTATCCCCTTTTTCTTCTTAGTAATTTCCCGGCAAACCTTTCGATAATACGCGTTGCCAGTGGCTCTCGCAATACAACAAGTGAAACGAAGAACAAAGCTGCGCCCACTCCAATTAAAATGACTGTGTATACTTTCTGCATCACAACATTATCAATGGAGACAAATGCGCTCGCCGTATACAACACAGCCCCCATAATCGCTGCCCCGGCAACCGTCTTCACCGCAGTAATCCAAAAGGTGCGCTGAATGAACGGACCGATATGCCTGCGCAAAAAGAAGCTTAGCACGAGCATATTCGCAAGCGAGCCGATCGTCGTGCCAAGCGCTACCCCCCCGTGACTTAAATACGGCATAAGTATCAGGCTCGACACAACATTAACAACAATCCCAATCACTGCGGCAATGACTGTGACTTTTGTATTTTCCATTGCATAGCACGCGCGGGTCAAAAGATCACGCGCCGCAAGAAAGAACAGTCCCAAACCCAAGAACATCAGTGCAGTTGCTGTTAATGTGACAGCATCCAGACCAAATTTGCCTGCCTCACCGGAATAAAACAATAATGAAATCAACTGCTCCGGAATGACAGCAAGCGCCACCATAACAGGGAGCATGAGAATGAATAAATACTGCATCCCTTCCGTAATCGCTTGCTTCATCTTACCCAGCTCATTCTTGGTAAAATACTCGACAAGATACGGATAGATGGGCAGTGTAAATGCGGCAACAAAAATCGCCATCGGAAGTTGGTAAATAATATTAGCATACCCAAGCGCCGCCACTCTTCCTTCGCCAAGCCCGGATGCAAGCACCGGATGAATGAAGCTATATACCTGAGTGATCAATGAGCCGAGCATGATCGGGATAAAGCGTTCCCCTACTTTTCTCATCTCAATTGTATTCCAGGAGAAATCAGGCTTTAGGGAATACCTCTCTTTTCTTACGGAATATACCATAGATGCAGCCGCAAACAAAAAGCCAAGCGTCGTCCCCATCGCCACACCGTAAATACCATACGTAGGGACGAAAAGCGGATAGGCTACACATACGACAAGCGCGTTGATGACCGTGCTCACCTGCGGAATGAAAAATTGCTGGTGCGCATTGAGCGTCGCCTGAAATACGCCAATGAGGGCGATAAATACAGCGGATGGCCACATGATCTGAAGCATTCGCGTTCCCATCGCAAGCTGCTCAGCACGCTGCTGAGGCGTAACTGCGTCAGAGCCCTGCTGCATGAATGTCATCGCCTGCATAATTTCTTTTGAGAAAATCATCCCAAGCACCATAATAATAAGGTATATAAATGTCGTTACAGTTAGCATTTTACGGAAGAGCGTGCGCGCTTCCTCCTGCCGATTTTCTACCAGCATGCTTTTAATAGAGGGAACAAAAATCGCATTCAGCGCTCCCGGTACAAATAAAAAAATCGTATTAGGAATCGCAAACGCATAGCGGTAGACATCAGCCTCAAAGCCGATGGCAAAGTTATTTGCAAGCAGCATCTCACGCAGCAGACCCACAACTCTGCCCACAAGCGTTACGATCATAATTACGACAGCCGAACGAAGTACAGTCTGTGCCATATGTACATAATCTCCTTACTACCCTAACAATACTCTGTCTAAAAATGTCCTCCGTGTAAAAACACGGCTTCTTTCATACTATACCTGAAATAAGAAAAATCAACCCTCTCATTGAACATCTACGCAAAGATGCGATATAATTGATACGATTTCATTGTGTAGCACGAATTGCTTTTAGTTGCTCTAGGGTCAGGAAGTGAACAGAGGATGTCCAAAATGAAAATATTGCATGCAATTGGCGGGGGCGAGTTTGGCGGCGCTGAGCAACATATTCTCGAACTGCTTGAAATTCTGTCCAGACACGCGGTTGACCCGGTTGTTGTATGCTTTTATAATGCTACCTTTGCGGAAGAGCTGCGCAAACGGAACATTCGCGTAATCGTACTAGATACATATGGACGGTTCGATTTCCGGCTTGTGAACGGACTCACGCGCGTATTTCAGGAAGAGAAGCCGGATCTGATTCATTCACATGGGGTGAAGGCGAATTTTTTCTGTCGGCTTGCTGTGCGCTCTCTTCCCCATACACCACTTGTAACCACCATACACAGCGTGCTCCGTTACGATTATCCGAATCCAATGGCTTACTTCCTTGCTTCCCGCATGGAAATGTGGACGCGCAAATGGAACGATCACTACATCGCCATCTCGAATTCGATTAAGCAGTCGCTTGAATCAGACGGGGTACAGTCACAGGATGTAACGCTCATCCATCATGGAATTCCGATTGACGAATTCCAAACCGGCGAAGATACGGATGAGATTCGTCGCTCGCTCGGACTTCCCCCCGATGCTTTTGTGATCGGTACCGTCTCACGCCTTGTCGCAGTGAAAGGACTGACGGATCTCATGGAAGCATTCGTTCTGCTTGCCAAGGATCATTCCCATGTTCACTGGCTTGTAATCGGGGACGGACCGGAGAAAGAGCCGCTGCAGACGATGGCACGCGAAGCAGGGGTAAGCGATCGGGTGCATTTTGCTGGCTTCCGTCAGGATGTACCGCGCTGTCTGCAAGCGATGGACCTGTTCTTGAGTCCGTCTTATTCCGAAGGACTGGGACTCTCCCTTCTTGAAGCCATGGCAGCCAAAAGACCGGTTATTTCCACCATGGTTGGTGGCATCTCCGATTTTCTTGTGGACTACCTGAACGGATTGGTCATCCCAACGAAGAACCCGGAAGAAATTCGACAGAACATCTTGATTCTTATGGAAGATGAAGCGCTGCGCACAAAGCTTGCTGAGGCCGGACTTCGGACAGTAAAAGAAGAATATACATTGACGCATATGGCTATGAGAACCAAAGAGTTGTACCGACAGCTCATCCGTACGCATACTTCGAAGTAAACCCGCTTACAAAAGCGGGTTTTTCCGTCTATACACGCTTTGTTGTATGAAGGTTGGTTGTATGATATTCTAGGAAAGGCTATGCCGTAACGATTTTTTGCGATACGAAATAGGAGGAACAGGATTCCATGAAAGTTTTTGATCAAAAAGGAAGAGTCTTTGGCGTTATTAACATTCTCGATTTATTCTTGATTTTGTTGCTCATCGCCGCACTGGTTTTTGCCGGAATCAAATTCACACAAGGAGAGGACACGGCCACAGGCCCGAAAGAGAAAAAGGAAATTACGTATGTACTGTATAACAGCGCGGAACACCCTTTTGTTGTTGATCAGATTAAAGAGGGTGATGTGCTTCGCAACAAAGATAACAACCAGAAGATCGGCGAAGTCGTCTCTGTGGATAAGAAACCGGGCAAGGTCGCTGTAACAACGGCGGATGGCCGCATGGTGATGTCTACCGTTCCCGAGAAGTATTCTGTCTTGATTACCGTTAAAACAAAAGGCTCTATCTCAGGAGAAACAGCGATCGGTGAAGACGGAAGCGCTCTGCTTACCGGCGGAAAAGTTGCCATCAAGGGTCCAAAATATATGATTGAAACTTTGATCTCGAAAGTTAATTTAGGTGATAAATAATGACACAGCGCTCTTTTTCTTTCACATTAAAAGACGCGCTCATTACCCTGCTGCTTATCGGAGCGGTGATCATCATTGCGCTAAAAGCATCTACGGCAGGCAAATTAGTCATGCCGTCTAAGGAAATGACGGTCACAATCGCCATTGAAGGACAGCGGCCTCCATTCAGCGAGTCCATCCGTCCTGGCGACCATATTTCTTTCCAGAAGGGAACGTTTACTCCTTTCGGCACAGTGACGGCAGTGAAGGCAGTACCGGCCAAAAAATACCTTCCGGATGCAACAACCGGAAAGTATAAGCTCGAATACTTTAAAGGAGAAGAAGACGTATACGTAACGATCAAAGCTTCCGGATTCATCTCTGCGAACGGAAGTCCGATTATCGATAATACGTTTTTCCATCCTAACCTGTACCTGCCTGCGAAGACGGATCGAGCTATATTCGCCTCTAGGGTAATCAGTGTGGAATAAGAAGGTGGAAATCAATGAAGAAGACGTCGTTTTACGATTGGCTTGCCAATAAAACGGTAGACGGGCTTGTATCACTGATGAAATGGTTCTCAGAGAGGTTCGGACAGCACTCCATGCTCTCTCGCCTCCAAAACCGATGGAATACCATCCAGTGGCAGTACGTATTCTGGACGCTGTTCATTATGGTTTTTCTGCATGCTTACGTATTGTTATTCCTGCAGAGCCTCATTCTCATCATCGCCCTTGACCTTGTCGCCGCAGGGCTGCTTGTATTCCTAGGACCAGAACGTCTCTGGACTATGATACGGACAAGCATTCCCGGCAAGCTGCTCACACAATTGTTTGATGTAAATAAGTAGGGAACCGGGAGTTCGATACTATGATGAAAACACGTCCGCTTATGCTGCTTGTAGCAATCTTGCTGCTGGCGGTTGGGATCGTCCAATATAAAATAGGCATAGCCGGCGAGTTCGTCCTGATGGGAGCGTTTCTTGCGATTACGTTATATCGCACGGAATACGGGCTGTATTTATTCGCCCTTTCGCTCCCGATTCTTACCTATCGGCCGCTGCTAGCCTTAATTCTTTTATTTATACTTGTTTTATTCGTCACGGCACAGGATTATCGTAAGCTAAAAGCTAACTTAAAAAACCATCTAAACCTTGCCGTCCTTTTGTTTCTGGCGATTCTGTTCGTTACAGCCCTCACCTCGGTGAATATAATAGAGAGCCTGCAGCAGTTTGCGCTGTATTACTTTGTCAGCTTCCTTCTCTATCTGCTGGTTGTAATGAAGCTGGATACGCGAGAGACGCTGTACCGCTTCATCGTCTGCTTGATCTTCTCCGCAAGCCTTGTCTCCCTCTATGGGGTGTATCAATACTTTACGATTGACTACACAAAGGCTGCATGGATTGATGTCAGTAAAAATGAAGGGGCGAAGCGAATTTGGGCTACGTTTGAAAACCCGAATCTATTTGTCCAATATTTGATTATGATTTTACCGCTAAATTTTGCGCTGATTTTCTACTCGAAGACATGGGGAAATCGCATTTTATTCAGCCTGCAATTCGGCTTGATTGCACTCGCTGCCTTTATGACGCTGTCGCGGGGCGGCTGGCTCGCCTTAGCGGTTGGTCTGGCTGTATTGGCGACAATGATTCACCGCCGTCTGCTGGTGATCGGCTTAATCGCGGCAGCAATCAGCTTAAACTTCCTGCCGGATTCGATTATTGAACGCTTCGCAACGATTTTTAATCCACAGGCCGATTCATCAAGCTCATATCGCCTGCTAATCTGGCAGGCTGCCGTGCCGATGATTCAAGATTACTGGGCAACCGGGATTGGATCGGATCTGACGACATTTAAGAAAATATATGCTGATTATATGATGCCTGGTGTACTCGCTAACCATTTTCACAACATCTACTTAATGAACTTTGCTACGGGCGGAATACTGACGCTTTTACTTCTGTTCTATATGTTCTATCAAAGCTTCCGCACAGCGATTGTTAGCCTATTCATCAACAACGGACAAGATAAGCTGCTCTCCCTTCTCGCAAAGGGCGGAATTGCTGCCGTCATCGCCATCGCTGTCGCCGGTCTGACCGAGGATGTATGGCATCAGTACAGGGTAGACTTTATGTTCTGGATTCTGCTCGCCATTCTGTCTGTTGTCTATAACCTGGCACGAGCAAGGAAGGAGCAAGCGCACGAATGAAGAAAACAAGATCCATAGCCGAAGTTGGCGTCTATCCCCCCCCAGCCGGGGGGATTTCTGTTCATATCGAACGCTTATGCGATCACCTAGAACAGAATCAGGTTCCCTTTATCATCTATGACGGAAACGGGGAAAACGGAGAGAAAAACAGGGCGGTTGTACCAATTCCAGAAATCGAGAAATGGTCATGGCGTTATTTATTTCAAAAAAACGAAGACATCATTCATAATCATTTCCTGCGCTGGCAAATGCGCTTTACGCTATCTCTGCTTAAGCTAAAAGGAAAAAAGGTCGTTCATACGATTCACAGCCTCCGCAATGATAGTGAACAGCTCGGTATGGCTCAGCGAATGATGGTGTATCTGACAGGGCTTCTGTCTGATCACTTCGTAGCTGTAAGTGAAGAGGTCAAGGACAAGCTGTTAGAGCTTAAAATACCGAAGAAGAAGATTTCTGTCATTCCGGCGTTTATCCCGCCGATGACGGATACAAAAGTAGACTTAGAACGGATTCCTGCCTATATCCTCGATATGTTTGATCGCTATCCGCAGGTAATTGTCGCAAATGGTGGTGTGGGAAACTTATACAATGGGGATGAATTGCACGGATTGGACTTATGCATTGATATGTTCAGTAAGCTGGCTCGTGAGAATAAGCAGCTTGGCTTTATATATTGCATTACCCATATCGTCGATCAGGATCTGCTTGATCGCTACAAGGAACGGCTGATTGCGCATGGATTAGAGGAGCGGTTCCTGCTTGTCTACGAGAAGATCCCCTTCTATCCGCTTATCCAAAAATCAGCGTTGTTTGTCCGTCCCACAGTCAGCGATGGAGACGCAATCTCGATCCGCGAGGCACTCTATTTCGGCACACCCACTGTGTCAAGCGATGTAGTGAGACGTCCAAATGGTGTTGTGACGTTTACGAATCGGGATGCCGAGGATTTCACGAAGGTATGCCGCGAGGTGCTGCATGCGCCGCCTGAGGATATACAGCAGTATGCGAAGGAGCAGGAGCAGTATATTGAACGCTTGCTTGCGGTTCTTCTATAAAAAGTCTATATAACACGAAGCAGGGATACGATAGCAAAGCAACGCTGATTTTTCTTTGAGGAAGAAAACAGCACTTTGCTGATCGTATCCTTTTTATATTGAGATACGGAAAAGAAGTGTAAACCACCAGTTGGCACCTTTGCATCACATTATGTTCAGATAAAACGCGGCGTTTAATAAAAGATGATGGACATTGCTTGCTTCCTTTATATCACACTACGTTCAAATAAAACCGTTCCTCCTTTGCAATAAAGTACGTATCCCTTAACTTTACATCACACTACGTTTAAATAAAACGTAACTATGTGCGTGATGCGTTTATCTATGCATATGCCTTTACATCACACTACGTTCAGATAAAACCTGGAACGTTACGTGCAGCAGGCAAAGGGGGAGCATCCTTTACATCACACTACGTTCAGATAAAACGAAGAGTGGCTGCCTAAATTCTATGAACTTGGCTTACTTTACATCACACTACGTTCAGATAAAACTCAAGTCCGAAACGATATTTTTTATCGCAGCTTCCTTTACATCACACTACGTTCAGATAAAACCACTGCCGGAACAATTCCTTACGTTCCTACAATCCTACCTTTACATCACACTACGTTCAGATAAAACATACAGATGGACACGCAAGAAAAACGCGGTAGCTGCGTCTTTACATCACACTACGTTCAGATAAAACCTTGATGATAGAACCAGCGCCGAATCAGCGTAATAAGTCTTTACATCACACTACGTTCAGATAAAACAAAAGTGTTCTCGAAAGATAAATTTGACGTAACAAATCTTTACATCACACTACGTTCAGATAAAACTTTCCTGCTTACCGTGATGGCGGGCGTCGCTCAACCTTTACATCACACTACGTTCAGATAAAACTGATAAACGCAATCTGGTCGGCCAAGTCTTTCATACCTTTACATCACACTACGTTCAGATAAAACCTTTTTGTTAACTTTTTGATTCACTTTTATAGCTTTCCTTTACATCACACTACGTTCAGATAAAACGGAAAAAAGAACGGCTATAAACGATTTTCCGCTACCCTGCTTTACATCACACTACGTTCAGATAAAACATGATCTTGATAATTTTGTGGAAGCTACGGAAAAGGACTTTACATCACACTACGTTCAGATAAAACGAACAGCCGCAAAAATAGCATTCAGTTGTGTAAGTACCTTTACATCACACTACGTTCAGATAAAACGTGTACGGAATTGTCGCCTTAAATCCGCTCCAGATCTTTACATCACACTACGTTCAGATAAAACTCAGACGGCGCCAATGGGGGGCTGGCGTGATTTTCCTTTACATCACACTACGTTCAGATAAAACTCGGGAAAAAGCATAATGCATGTGGACTCGGTTCCTTCCTTTACATCACACTACGTTCAGATAAAACAGAAAAATGGCAAAGACTATATCCTCGACGAAGAAACTTTACATCACACTACGTTCAGATAAAACGTTTAGGTGGTCTGGCTGTAATGGCTGGTATTCGTACTTTACATCACACTACGTTCAGATAAAACCGAGATGGTGGGTTGCATGATTGGACTGGCGCGCGCTTCTTTACATCACACTACGTTCAGATAAAACTTCGTGAGTATGGCGTAACAATGTATGTTGGAGATCCTTTACATCACACTACGTTCAGATAAAACTTACTTATCGCAAATTCTCAACTATTTGGTCATCGTCTTTACATCACACTACGTTCAGATAAAACTACAAGTTATGAATTAAATGATCTTGATAATTTTGCTTTACATCACACTACGTTCAGATAAAACACATATTATTCTTGCTGTATACCCTAGTTATTTTAGATCTTTACATCACACTACGTTCAGATAAAACTACGAGGTTGTTGAGTGTCGAACTCTCTTTAATCGTCTTTACATCACACTACGTTCAGATAAAACGTTTCCTTGCCCGGTTCATATGGAGGATTAAGTTCCTTTACATCACACTACGTTCAGATAAAACGTAAAATTTTTCGCGAATTTGGAGTCACTATGTACTGCTTTACATCACACTACGTTCAGATAAAACGCTCAAGCTTTTGATCTTCCTGATCAAGTCCGATAACTTTACATCACACTACGTTCAGATAAAACGAGGAAGAGAAGGCTCAGTAATGACTGCTGGAACAGGCTTTACATCACACTACGTTCAGATAAAACCAACCGCAATTTTTCCAACGCCAGGCTTTCCCTCTATCTTTACATCACACTACGTTCAGATAAAACCCTCCGCTTTCGCACGCGGAAACCCTTGATACAGCTAGGTTGCTAAACTACCGGCTTCACCGCGTTTGCAGTGAATCGGCAGTCGTGTTTTTGGCGAAAGGGAGAAAACAGCGTGCAGCCCGTATCCAGCAAGGGATTGACGGTTTTTTTGCAAAAAACGATCCACTGCACATTTCCTTCCCGTTTTGCCTTTCTTTTAGTATAATCAACCTCGTTATAGAAAGAAATTGATTTCATTTTTTTCTCTTCCATACGTTACTTTCTTAATGTGCTTAGGGTTAGCTACCTGGTATACATATACAGAATCTTCTTCTCGTATTATTTTTTGAAGCTCGGCAAGACAGGCTTGGAGCTTTCCTTTGGTTATTTCGCCTTCAAATACAGAGTTCTGTGTCCAATCTAAATATTCCCTTAACTTTTTACATACTTTTCCCACTCTTTTTTCATTGACATCGTACGTAATAATAACAAACATCGTTTTTACCACCAAGCCTTCAATGGTTTATAATTCTCGTCTGCTAGCAAATGCTTAATCAATTTATAGCACTCTAAACGAATAAGATAACGATACGTTGTTTTTCGTTTTAATCCTCTATGTACCACGCTAGTTTTTAACTTCTCCTCAAATGCTTGAATAAATTTCTTTCGCCCGTCTTCACTCAAATAACAAATCTCACCTTCAAGATAATCAAAATGCTTCTTCGTAATGACTTTTTTGTTTATCAATGAAAAAATTAATGGATCTATAATGAGCGGCTTGAATATTTCCGCTATATCCAAACTCAAAGAAAACCGCTTGGTTGATGGCTCGTGTAAATAGCTAATGGTTGGGTGAAGGGCTGTCCGATAGATTTCCGATAAAACCGCCCGATACATCATTGTATTTCCAAATGAAATTAATGCATTCATCGGGTCTCTTGGTGGCTGTTTTTCTCTTTTATCAAATACAAAATCTTGCTTGATCATTTGGTTAAAAGATTGATAATACAGATGTCGAATACGTCCCTCAATTCCCATAACTTGCGGGACACTTTGCGCTTGTTGAAATTTATTTATTTCCAACTGTATAGCTTCGATTGTCTCCAACGTTTCTATTTTATTCCTTCGTAGGTTCCTTATCATATGATGTGTGGCACCTTGAAGAAAGCTTATAGCCAAATACATTCTTTTGAACAGATCGCTATAATGACGGCTTTGCTCTACGAGAAGAAAGCCGGATACCTGCTTTTCACGAGGGTAATAGGTGCCTGCATAAAAGCCATAGTAATTGTAGACATGTATGCATATGTCATATTGACTCAAATAATTTAATAATTTCGTGTTAAGATCTACCTCCCCAAAAATATGTACATTACGGATTTTTTCAATTGGTAATGGCGTTTTTTCATCTTTATCGTTCACAAAATAAATCGTATTATCTTTCCTTTTTAGTCGCCCATTTGAAAAAATATAATGATCACGCATCATCTTCCTGCACCTCCCCGGCATAGCAAAACGAATAATAAGCACAACTTTTACAATAGGGAAGCGGCTTCAACCGAGGAGGCTGTGATTTCTCAATCACTTGGTATACTTCAGCTATTGCTTTGGCAACTTCTTGCTTCTCTTCTTCTCCTAATAAAATCTCTTCGGTTCTTCGCTCTTTTGTATAGCTAATGAGCCCTTTCTTTTTAACTCCCCGATTGTCCAATTGGTATAAGTAAAAAAGCATCTGAAGTCGGTCTGCATTTGTCATGCGGCTTGAGAGCTTTATTTCACGAACGTAGTCGCCATCAATAAGATCAATCTTAAATGCATCATCAATAAGTATCTCTCTAGTTTCAATACGACCGTATGACTGTTCATGAAGGATTGCTCCTTCCATTACACGATCCGATTCCTGTTCCATTGTAATCCCGTGTTTATACAGCCACAGCTTTCTTTTACAAAGAGCATAATAATGTAAATCAACGCCTCCAATCGCCTGCTCCTGCATTTTCCCATTCCCTCCCTATTACAAAAATGGATCCGTTTCTTTATCTAGATCGATGCCGATTTCTACGGAGTATTCACAATCAAGAACATACAATTCCCTAAATGATTTAGGAATTCCTGCTTGATGAATATGATCCCGAGACTTCCATTTATTCACACCAACGGTTAACTGTTCAATTTGTCTTCTAATTTCTCGCCGGGCTTTTTTATCGGTTTGCTTCTCATATGTATCAAATAAATCTTGTCCCTCTGCCAAAAAAATCTCACGTGGAATCACTTGCGTTTGCTCAATATCACGCAGCAATTCCTGTGCTTCTTTTTTGTCAATCTGGTAAGCTGGCATGTGGACCAGTTCCTCCAATGTATTTTCGAACTCTTTTTTAAAGGCTGTACCTTCTAGCTCTGCTTCATCATATAATTGCTCAATCATTTTCATCTTTTCTGATTCTAGTAAAAGCTGCTTGTCGAAAGCCGTAATCAGATGTACACTCCGCTCATAAATATCCGGGTGATAAACTGAGCGTTTTCCAATTCCACTCACGTTTTCCATGAATACATGCACATTGGGCTCCTCTGTCGGCTTTCCCCCTTTTCGATTGCATCTTCCGTAACGTTGAAACTGACTATCAAGTGTAGACATTTCCGTATACAGCACGTCAAAGTCAATGTCCAGGCTTGCTTCCACAAGCTGCGTCGTAACCCAGATTCCTGTTTTTCCCGAATGAGCAAATGCTAAAATCCCTTCCTCGCCGCTCTCTTTTGCTGCACGATCTCTACGAATAAACTGGGAGTGAAGAAGATGTATCTCTTGTATTGTTCCGTCTTCACTTAATTCTTTGTACACTTCTTTGGCTCGCTGAACCGTATTACAAATCACAAGCACTTTTTTATTAGTGGCATCTGTTATTACTTCCTCCGCTGCCTCCAATATAGAAGCATGGTGAATGTGCACATAGTGCCGCAAAATCGTATCATCGAAAAATGTTTCTTTCACAAGTGGAATATTGCTTTTACTTAGTCGTTTCTCAAGTGCTCGTATATAAATATCCGGCATGGTCGCCGTCATGATCATAAATTTGCCGCCAATCTTATCAATTAGTTCAAGTGCACGAATGACCAATGCTGCAATCCTTGGATCATAAGACTGCATCTCATCGATCACAATCTTTGCGCCTGCCATCGTAGCAAGCTCCTTTTCAAATCCGAGATAGAAAAAAGGGAATTTGAGGATTTGATCGATCGTGGAGATAATGAGCTTGTTAGCAAAATGCTTTGATTGCTCATACACCATCTCTAATTGCTGATCTTCCTTTCCCGTCTCCTTATCAAGATCATATAAATAATCCAAGCTAGTGGAATGAAGCAAGCCAATGGCTTCTTCTTCCACAGTTTCCGGTCTGCTTGTAAATCCGATTCCTTTGTCCGGGTCGCTCAGCCGCTTATACATGGCATTGATGCTTGTTCGCAAGGGCAGTGTGAAAAAACCTTTTTCCTTTCCGATCCACAGTAAGGCGGCTTCCGTTTTTCCCATGCCTGTTTGTGCGACAGCCAGGACATGATGGTACTGATTCGATTCGGTAAATACTTGTAGTTTACGTTTGGGCTGTTTTATCTTTTCAGAAAAGAACCGATTCACATATTCATCGACATGCAAGTGCGAAGCAAGTTCAACAGCTACATGTGCGGAAGCGGAATGATCGAGGCGATGAAGCAGCCCTTTTATCATAACGTAGCGAAAAAACAGGGCATCATCTGATAATACAATCCTTTTTTCCAACCAATCGATGGCCTTACTGCGAGGACGCTCAGTAAGCTCCACACCTGCGTGCCTGTTGATATCCTGTAAAATGGGAATGATATTTTGTTTGTAATTCGCAAGTATATCAGCCTTTTTCAGATCGGTTTTACGCTCATGATGATATCCGACCGCCAACGCCAATAACTTGCTTTCTTCATCAGTGAGTCCTAGCTTTTTATAGGGGATAGCTGCTACAGAAAGATAATTATGCGGTACAGAGTGAGTAGACTTACAGGGAAGTGTAGGCTTGCTCAGTACAGTTCTAATTTTATTTTGAAAAACAGGATCTGCCTTTCCGATATCATGGTACTTCACAGCAAGCTCTAGAAGCCACCAATCACGCTCCGATATGTGAAGGTACTTGCTTTTGTTTATTTCATAAAGACATTGATATCTCTGATAAAGCTGCTCTGTGTGTTCCTGAATAGATTCTTCGGGTAAAGATTTTGCGTAAAACATAGCTCTACCTCCTTCAAAAAAGAGGCTGAGTCATTTCTCAGCCCCTATCCTTATCACTCATGGAAAAAGACGGCTGTTTCTTCATCATCGACCCATATGCCTTCATCCGCTTCAATTGCGCTTCCCTTTTGCACATAACCGGCTTCGATCTTGTCCCATACTCGTACTCCATTGACAATACGATACGTCCAATTAAGGCGGTATGGTATATAGGAAGAATCACGAATAAACTTCGCTGGCACAAAAGCGTGTAACGTTAAATCAGCATCTTCTACTTCTGTTAGTTCGACGATTTCACACTCATCCACACGGACAAGATCTTCCCAACGCCCAAGACTAATGTGGCAGGAGGAACATATTCTCTCCTGTAGCTGTTGAAGTATATTGGCTTCCGCTTGAACAAATATCGTCAAATGAACGTGATAGAGCAAGTGTCTATAGATTGGCATCGTTGTAATATCAGCAAGTTTCCTTGTAATGCCCAGGCCATCAGCCGTCAATGCAAATTCGTCTGTTTTATCTTTTTTAAAGAAGTAATGCGTCTGATAGTCACTGATGATCGTATCGTATTCTCCTTGAATACATAACTTCATTGGAATCAATGTCCGGGCATCCATGACTGCATGAAGCATTCCCTTTACTGTCGAAAAAGGCGGCAATGGGTATGTTTCTGAAACCTTACATGCATGCGGCTTTTTATAACAAGCCGTTTCCTGAAATAACTTTAACCGTAAAACTTTCATTGAGATTCACCTTCAAAATACTGTACAATTTCTGCTTTTATGTATTCAAAAAAGTTCTCTACACTTCCGGCTCTTTCCTCAACCAGTTGCTGAAACTCTTCTTCATTTCCGAAGATACCATTAATGTATCCAATGTATGTTTGTTCCTTGACGATTTCTCCTCCAAAAGAGGTTTCCAATGTACTGCGAATGGCCTCTGTTTTAATCCGCCAGTCTTTTGATTGCGGCATTAAGTGAACGCGTCCTAAAAAGAACGGATTGGCCGCTTTATAGATCCCACCAATTACGAATAAGGGAGAAAGCGTTTCCTGACGCCCACGAATATTACGGTTTAATAGTTTCACAATGTCTAGCAGTTCGTGAATACGCTTAATTTTTTCTTCTGTGGAAAGCTTAATCTCCCCATCTTTTCCCACTCTGTTTAAATCCAGTGTTAACGTATATGCATACAGGCTATCATGCTGTTCAATGTTTGCAAGATTAGGATCTTCATTGATTCGCTCTGCCAGCCCCATATTGTTTAGAAACTCCATATCACTGCGGTAGGGTTCAAGCGATACCGCATGAGACAGACGGGCAACAGCCGGACGCTTCTCCGATTTCTTTCCTGTTTTCAAATATCCGAAAAGATCCATTTCCGTTGACTCTTTAATCGAGATACTTTCTTTAAACTGAACCGTTCCCTTCGTTTTATCCACGGTATCTAAGTTCCAGTCAAACCATTCATTTCCGAGCCGAACCATATCATAACGAAGGCTTTGTCTAGAAGCGAACGTAAATACATCTCCATTACCCCGATGAATTTTTTTCAACTCGGAAATGTTGCCAATTCCCTCTCCATAATTTAATGAATTGCCCCGAAAAACAATCGTCATTGTCAGTGCTCTGCCCATTATTGTTCATCCCCTTCTTTTGTGAAATCTTTACCTAACAATCCGGCAATAAACGCCCCGCCCACCGTTTCAAAATCAAGCCCTTCACTTTTGAGCACATCCATAAATACAGGAGACAATTCCTCACCCTGCGCAATATGCAGGCGAAACACCGTATCCAAGAAAGCCGTTTGATTCCCCGCCTTTACCGCATTTAATAAACGATAGGCAAGAGCATCGACTTTCTTTTTACCTGAAGCTTTGTACACGTCTGACTCTTTTGCACTTCCACGGCTGGCGACCATACTTTTTCTAAGATTTTTCCCTTGAAAGTAGACAGAAGACACTCGTTTATCGTATTTTTTGATATCTTCCATATTATTCACCCCTTTTTTTAAAAGCAGTATTCTGTGCCTCTCTCTTACCGCATGATAAGCTCCCTCGGCATGAAAATCTTGCTGGATCGCCTCCCGCAAATAACGAAAAACGGCTTGCTTAGGGTCTATGCCGCTTAATATGCTGCGAATAAAAACGTCTCTTTCCTCTATTAACAATAGAAGCTTTAACCGATTTCCATATTGCTTTATGTAGTGCGCACAATAATCCGGCATATGATAGTAATCCAGCAAGGTTTTTTTTGTGCCATCTGAATGAACCTCTATGAAAAGGAATGAATTGATCTTTTTGTCGGCACGTTCTTTTGTATCTGCCAGCAGACCTACAACCGCTTCGCTAAAAGAGCTCCCTGTTTGCCGAGCGTTTCGGTAGCGATGATTGATGTTATAAATTTCACTAAATTTCTGATCGAGTAAGACAAGCCCTGCATATTGTTTATATTCTATGGCCGTTCTTGAGCCAAGTCTTCGTTGATAGAAAGCGACTCCTACCGGAACAAGGAAAAGAATCAATCGGGCAAGAGCACTCATTGGCATTGGATTCTGCTTATTAAAATCCCAGTGAAAGTTGGAGGCGTTATTCGTAGAGATACCCAGCGGCAAAAAGATTTTTTCTTCGTAAGACATGGTTGCCGGCAAATCATCAATAAACGAACAAGGAAGAACATGGGGGGCAAACCATTCTTTTGCTTCTTTTATTGAATGAAGTTTTTTTATAGCTTTCAACCAGTCTTTGAAAGGTTTGTATTCTTTATGTTCGTCCAAAAAATTCTTAATATCATCAACATTTTCCGCACGTTTCATTTTTTCCTGAAATGCAATTTCGAGCTGAGCTGGCAAGACAAATTCTCTATGCATTTTTTCTACATGTTCCTGATAATCAAGCACACTGCAAGATCTTTGTAAGAATGAGGTTTGTCCATAGTACGGAGAAATAATAACCGCTTTTGCAAAATTAATGGTTAGCTTCTTATTAACAAAATCGGAAGTCATAATATTATGAAATTTATTGATAAGTATTTCTGCGGATTCTATATGTTCCTGGTTTTTAAGCTCTTTCATTTCTTCGACAAGATGCTTAAGCTCTTCACTTTCTTTTGCATCAGGAAAGTATTTTTCAACTTTTTTCATCTGCTCAGCAGCAATATTTCGTATCTCACTAAAGCGTTCCTTTGAGGATTCCGGCTTCTTTCTTGCACGCTGTAATAAACGCTCCATTCGCCCGGTATCCCGTTCAGCAATATTATATGTATCGAAGAAGTACGCAAAATAACGTTCAGCTAATGTATCAAGCAAATCTTTCCCAATTAGCAGGCCCGCCGGTGTCGTTTCTATTTCTTCCTCGTACAAACGCTTCAAGCCTAATAGCCCGCCCGTAAAAAACCACTCTTCAGCCCGCGCTTCCACAAAAAACGATGTCAAGATCTCACCCCCTCCATCTCAATATCCAGCATGCCTAACCCAAAAGATCGTCGTTTTGAAATGCCGTTTTGGTACAGACACAGTAAATCTTCTCGATCTCCTTCTATATATAAGTGACCTTTGAACGTAGTAAGATATAGAATTTGAAAAGGATGATCTCCTTCGCGAAGAACTCGATTCGATTCTTTAATCACCATTTTTTTCATTTGCAGAGGCTTTACAATCAACGGACGCCTTAATGATCTTCCAAGACAGGCCAAAACGACAAGATTAGCATAATAGTTAAATTCCTGCTCATACGAAGCATCATGGGGAAAGAGCGGTTTACCATCCTTTGATTCAATAAGAATAGGTGAAACTGTTTTAAACACAGCGTGTGAAGAATGAAGGCTTTTTTCAGGAAGCATGCGGATTTTCTCAAGTTCCCATTCAAATTCAAGATAACGACACGTCTTCATCTGGCTCATTCCATTATAAAAATGCGTCATAAATTCATAATCACTTGAAGTTAGAAATAGAGTAAAGCCATTCAGTTCAATTGTCTCGGCTTTGTAACTAAAATTCTTCAAATATACTGCATAGGCAAAAGGTTTTGGTGAAGGATTGTTGGAGAATACTTTATGATAATAGGATGGATTAGCTCTGGAAAGAGACTCTTTGATTAAGCTGAGCATTCCCATACGATAATACTTGGGAACTTCTTTTGCTTTAAAGTTTATTTCTAATCGCATGCTTTTCACCCCCTTTTTGAATTATAATTTTATAGTACCATCATTTTTACAATATTCAACATTTATTTCTATAAAATTACATAAAAAAAGACCGCTTCTCTGACGGTCTCTCTCCCACTTCGGTCAAATAAACTACACATCATAAAATTATAGTGCAAAATTTTATATCCCACATCGTTCCGATCGTATACGAAGTATAGCATGTTACAACAACATCTGAAATAGACTGTTGACTTAGAACTATCCTACTACCTCAATTAATGTAATCGTAATTATAAATGAAATTAATTTCTTTCTGTAACGAGGTTGATTATAATAAAAGAAAGGCAAAATGGAAAATAAAGGTGCAGCGGATCGTTTTTTGCAAAAAAACCGTCAATCCCTTGCTGGATACGGGCTGCACGCTGTTTTCTCCCTTTCGCCAAAAACACGACTGCCGATCCACTGCAGACGCGGTCAAGCCGGTAGATTAGCAACCCAGTTGTATCAAGGGTTTCCGCGTGCGAAAGCGGAGGGTTTTATCTGAACGTAGTGTGATGTAAAGTTGTATGAACGTGCGAACCGTATACTCAGGGCTGAGGTGTTTTATCTGAACGTAGTGTGATGTAAAGTCCAATAGTGAACGTCGTATATAACTTCGTTATTTTCGTTAGTTTTATCTGAACGTAGTGTGATGTAAAGGTTATTTTAACTTTACGCATCATCTCGTCCCCTTTCGTTTTATCTGAACGTAGTGTGATGTAAAGATTGCTTAAAAAAGAATGCTTTGCCTGCCTGTATGCAGTTTTATCTGAACGTAGTGTGATATAAAGGTTATCGCATTACGAGATCCGGCGGGCTCAGTCTACGTTTTATCTGAACGTAGTGTGATGTAAAGAGCATATTGGCAATACTCATCGAAGCTTGAGTACCCAGTTTTATCTGAACGTAGTGTGATGTAAAGGGACTGCCATCATGGCAGTCTTTTCTTCTTTCTGCCGCTTCCGGTTTTATCTGAACGTAGTGTGATGTAAAGACGATTCCAGACGGTGGGTATTACGCTAGGGAAGCGTGTTTTATCTGAACGTAGTGTGATGTAAAGTGTATATTTACTTTACATTATCGGGTAAAAATAGTAAAAGTTTTATCTGAACGTAGTGTGATGTAAAGGGGTATGTAGTGTTAGGAATTAAGGAAGAAGGAACGGCGTTTTATCTGAACGTAGTGTGATGTAAAGATTTCAATCGCAGTTTCCTTTCCCGGTTCATATGGAGTTTTATCTGAACGTAGTGTGATGTAAAGTTGGATGCCAAGGGGAAAGGCCAAAAGAAGATAAGGCAGTTTTATCTGAACGTAGTGTGATGTAAAGAACTATGAAGGGTTTAAACAACTTGGTAAACTGGACGAGTTTTATCTGAACGTAGTGTGATGTAAAGACGATTATTGTAAATGGAGCAATACGGGCCGATGGGTTTTATCTGAACGTAGTGTGATGTAAAGTACGCCTGCTTTTTCGTTTGTAGCTTTTTCAAATCCGTTTTATCTGAACGTAGTGTGATGTAAAGATTCTATGACTCGGATGATATACAAAGAGCTTTTCGTTTTATCTGAACGTAGTGTGATGTAAAGATTAGATATCTCGCAGCCAATAACACGAGCAAAACGTTTTATCTGAACGTAGTGTGATGTAAAGTTCTTCGAGGACTTCGTTAAGACGATGCGTGTATTCGAGTTTTATCTGAACGTAGTGTGATGTAAAGATTAGATATCTCGCAGCCAATAACACGAGCAAAACGTTTTATCTGAACGTAGTGTGATGTAAAGTTAAACGGTTCGGCTTGATGAAGCACGTCGAGTATAGTTTTATCTGAACGTAGTGTGATGTAAAGGAAGTTTTTCTCTCAGAGCTGACGCAGCAGCGGAAACGTTTTATCTGAACGTAGTGTGATGTAAAGCCCCTACAATGTTTGTAGCAAACGGGCTGTTAATAGTTTTATCTGAACGTAGTGTGATGTAAAGGAAAGTTAATGCGGTAAATTTGTTTGGAACCATTTTGTTTTATCTGAACGTAGTGTGATGTAAAGGAGGATGAAAAAATGGTTCAATTGCGTGTTAATGTACGTTTTATCTGAACGTAGTGTGATGTAAAGGGTATAATATATATAACAATAGTTTTTGGGCGACAGTTTTATCTGAACGTAGTGTGATGTAAAGTGGGATTTTTTTATTAAGCTTTGCGCTCAGATATTTGTTTTATCTGAACGTAGTGTGATGTAAAGCAGATCGCGGGGGCTGTCGCCGAAGTATCCAAATACAGTTTTATCTGAACGTAGTGTGATGTAAAGCGGTAGTCCGCGTCTATAACGCCGATACCATTCGGTTGGTTTTATCTGAACGTAGTGGAAAGAAACCTGCGAGAAAGAAGAAAGGAAGCAAGAAAAACACCCTTGTCTAACCAAGACACAGGGCGCTCCAGATATTCTCTTTCTTTTTCCTTCGTACTCCCTTTTCTTCCAACCACGAAAAGTGTGTCCATTTGTTAAGTGCGATTTATAAATACTGATCTTCTTTATCCTTCACTTGCCTTTTTCACCAGCAAAGCCAGACGACGGATACCTTCCTCCATCTCTTCAGATGATGCATAAGCATACGAGAGCCGCAAATAGGAACGCGCGTCTGGATGATAGATTGTGCCGGGATTCAGCAGGATTCCATGACTCAGCGCCTCATCAAACAGGGCAGAGAGCGAAAGTTCAGGAAGAAGGCGCAGCCAGATATAGAAGCCGCCCGCAGGTACATGCCACTCCGCAAGTCCGCTCATATAGGTAGAGAGCATCTCTACTGCCACTTCTCTTCTTTCTCGCAGCTTCTGCCGAATCTGTGCTACGTGTTCCGTATACAATCCGCTGGCAAGCCATTCTCGCGCTGTCCACTGAGACAATGAGCTTGAGCCGTAGTCTGTCTGCATTTTAATATCAGCCAGCCGCTGAATGACCGGTTCCGGCCCGATGAGCCAGCCAATCCGCAGACCTGGACTGAGCGTTTTTGAAAGACTGCCCATATAAAGGACAAGGCCATGCTTATCATGCGCTTTGAGCGGAGCAGGAGGACGCTTGTCAAGCCACAGCTCTCCATACACATCATCTTCAACAATCGGTAATCGCTCCTGTCCACACACATCAAGTAAGCACTTCCTTGCTTCCTCTCCCAATACACGCCCTGTAGGATTATGAAAGGACGGAATCGTATAGAGCAGAGAAGCCGCCGTTTTACGCTTACTGTGTGCGATCAGAGCAGGAATGTCTTTGGCACAAGGAAGTGCCTCCATATCGCAAAGCTTGATACCTGCCGACTGAAACACGCGTACTGAATGAAGATAGGAGGGTTTCTCTAACAGGATGGATGAGCCCTGCGGCAGCAGACCGATCGAGATTAGGTGAAGCGCCTGCAGGACACCGGAGACAATGAGAATAGACGAAGGCGATGCCGTGATTCCGTAAGATGCCACATGGCGGCTTATCTCTTCCCGCAGCGCATACAGTCCCTGCGGCTCTTCATAACCAAGTGAGTTGATGCTCTCCCCTGCCCGCACCATTATCTTTCTCATCGTCTCGGCCGGGAATAAGTCCGGGGCTATCTCTCCCGTACCAAGCCGGATGATGCCGGATGTAAATTCTTCACGATTAATACGCTGAATCATCGATAGATTGGGCCGGTGGACGCCCGATTCTACATACGTGCGCCAATCAGGTGGATGTGCGGCCGCAAGCAGCGTCCACGTGTTATTTACAACGTGTGTACCGCTCCCCCGCTTCCCTTCAATTAACCCTTCAGCCGCAAGTTCCGCAAAGGCGGTTGTAACTGTGCTTCGATTGACACCAAGCTGCTTGGCAAGCGTGCGCTCCGCCGGAATTCGAAAACCAATCGGCCACTCTCCTTGGGCAATTTTTTCTTTTATGTATGCGACAATTTGTCGATAGATCGGAGTCCCTTCATTAAGGTTCGGCCTCCATTCATCACTTCTCACACGCTATACCCCTTTCCTATCATGAATTGGCCGGTAGCTTCATCTGTCAATTGGCTGGCGACATGCTTTCCGTACGGCTCTATAATCAACTTATCATAGTATAAAAAAAGCTCCATCACATTTTATATATGACAGAGCTGATATAAAGGAGGACAATAAGATATGCTGCAAGCTTTCCTGCACGGTATGGTGCTCGCCTTCGGACTGATCCTGCCGCTTGGAGCACAGAATGTATTCGTATTCTCACAAGGTGCGGCTCAACCGACATTCATACGGGCTCTTCCTGTAATTCTAACAGCATCCATTTGCGATACGATTCTTATCGCATTAGCGGTATTAGGGGTCTCGCTTGTAGTGCTGACATTTACCTGGTTAAAAACCATGCTGTTTGCCATCGGTGTCCTGTTCTTGCTATACATGGGTTGGATGACATGGAGAAGCGACAACCATATTAAAAACGGCGAGCAGGGGAGCCTGCCGCCAAAAAAACAAATTGCGTTTGCTGCTTCTGTGTCGCTGTTGAACCCGCATGCCATCCTCGATACGATCGGGGTAATCGGGACCAGTTCACTTACATACGCCGGGGGTGAGAAATGGGCGTTCGCCCTCTCCTGCATCTTCATCTCGTATATGTGGTTCTTCGGATTGGCTATTGCCGGACGCATGCTTGGCACGCTGGACAAAACCGGGCGATGGATGCAGGCAATTAATCGAGGATCTGCACTCTTGATCTGGGGCGTTGCCTGTTATATGGCTGTACAGCTGCTTACCGCTCTTGCGTAAGCAGCTCTTCCATCAAGTTGCCGAGCATATGCGCCTGCACTTGACGGTTATAGATGGCTAGATCCCCACCATGAGCGCGCTGTAGAATATCGCGCGCGCGATCCGTGCCGCCAGGTGCTGCCTCCCACTGCTTGTACATCCGAAGAAATGCCTGCTTAATTTCTTCCTTATCAAGCGGATTGACGACTTCACCCAAGCTGAACTTGCGAATAATTTTCGTTGACTCCCCTTCAACAGATAACGCTAGAATCGGGTGTCCGATTGCCATATATTCATACAGCTTGCCTGGGATATAGACGCCTGAGCCCGGCGCTGTATCCCCGATGAGCATCAGAACATCCGCTCCCTTCATCATCGAAAGCGCCTCTTTATGCGGGAGGTTCCCCATAATCTCAACTTCACCCTCAAGACCTAAGCGATGCACACAATCAATGTTGTCGCTATAGCCCGGATAATCGAATACGCCAGCGAACCGCAGCAGAATTTTATTCCGTTCTATCGCCCCTGCTTCGATCAACTCAGCTATAGCCTCAAGCAGAAGACGGGGATTGCGCTCCCTATAGAAAATCCCAGGGTAGGCGAGCGTAAACTTTCCGTCTTCAGGCGGTTCAGCAATATCGCTATAGTCCTTGGGGTCAAATCCATTATGAATAACTTCAATTCGGCTGATTTCCTTTCCGAACTTCTGCTTAAAATTCTCTGCAAAGCCGTACGTTACCGTCGTTACAGCATCCGATTCGGCCATGACACTTCGTTCCATCCGCTCTTCCCAAGCTTCACGCCATGCCACACCGGAGCGGTGCATGTTCTGCGTCCATGGATCACGGAAATCAGCGATCCACGTAATGCCGGTTCCCCGCTTAATTTTACGGGCAACAAGGTGATTCGTATATGGACCAGACGTTGAAAACATCACAGAAATGTCATGTTTCTTCACGATCTCTTCGCCAAGCTTGGCTGCTTGCGGGAGCCAGCCAATCATATCATCTGGAATCATCATGGTATTTTTTACCTTTTTCAGCAGCGGAACAATCCGCTGCTTAAGCATCTGCTTCACCCCACCGCTCTGATGAGAGGGAGCTGCTGAATTCTGCTTGTCACTTTGCTTCGGTGCCTCTTTTTGTGTCGGTCGCATGGTCTGCACGAGATTGAATTCCTTGGCACGATATATGAACACATTGGAGGGCAATTGACGCAGAAGCGAGTCATCTTTCGTTGCATGATATGTATGATCCACTGTCAGTACGTGCACGTCCCAGCCTTCTTCTGCCAGATACCGGGCCATCTTCAAAGCACGCGGTACACCGCCCCCGCCAATCGGCGGAAATAGGTACGCTACCAGCAGCATTTTTTTCTTCGCCTTCATCCTCTACGACATCCTTTCGTATCATAAGCAAAACAAGACGAGCGCTGGGCGCCTTTATCACGAACCGAAGATAAAAAGAGAAGAGACAGAAGATACGATGATCTCCCTTCCTCTTCTCCGCCCTTCTTTTCTGCTTATTGTGCAGCCTATTGCGTGCTGTCTCGTTTTATCATTGTCTTACTATATCGTTACCCATATTAGATGCGAACAAGCACAGCATTTTCATCAATGCTGCGAGGTACACGGTTTTTTCCATCCAGAATCACCGGTTTATCCTTCATCAAGCCAATGAGTTTGTTCCAATCAATCTCAAGGAATTCTTCCTGTACCGTAACATAAATGAGCGCATCGGCATCTTTTGCCGCTTCCTCTAGGCTGGATGTCTTGTATTCGTATGTGCTTGGTACAGCCGGATCGTACGCGGCAACGGTAGCGCCGGCTTCACGAAGCAGTTGTACAAGGTAATGCGGCGGGCTGATACGGTCATCATTGGAGAAGTCCTTCATCGCAAGGCCTAGCACAGCGACCTTGCTTCCTCCCAATGTTTTGTTCTGCTTATTCAGCTCCGTCTCCACCATTTGCACAAGCACTTGCGGTACACTATCGTTAATCTGACGCGCCGTCTCCAACAGGTGGAGGTTTACACCGATCTCCTTTGCTTTTGGCAGTAAATAATACAGCGCGTTCGGCAGGCAATAGCCGCCTACACCTGGTCCTGGTGTCAGCAGATTTACGCGCGTATGTGTATTAGCAACGCGAATAAGTTCAAACGTATCAATACCAGCCTTTTCTGCAAAACGGGCGAACTGCTGCACCATAGCAATATTCACATCACGCTGTACATTCTCAATAACTTTTGATGTTTCGACAACTTTAATATCAGAGATCGTAACATCCGCTTCCGTCACGAATGTAAGCACATCATATGCGCGCTTTGCACTCTCTTCATTAATGCCGCCTAGGGCAAGCGGCATATGGATGAACTCCTCAAATGCCCGACCCTCCGCAATTCTCTCTGATGCATAGGCCAGGTAGAAGTCCTCTCCTGCCACAAGGCCACTCTGCTCAAGCAGCGGTTTTACAAGCTCTTCTGTTGTACCCGGAACCACCGTGCTGCGCAGAATGACAGTGTCACCTTTTTTAAGGACCTTAGCAAGCGCTTCGCAAGCCCCTGTCAAATAATGCATTTCCGGATCGCCATCTTTTACCGGAATGCCTACGGTAATAATATAGTTATCGACCGCCGAAGCCGCTTCTTCATAGCTTGTTGTAGCGGTAAAGCGGTCGGCTGCAATCTGTTCCTGAAGAATTTGCGCAAGCGATTTACCTTCAAAGTATTCAAGGTGGTGGGATTTCCCCTCGTTGATTTCTTTTACAAGCACTTCGCTTACATCAAGTCCGACTACATGTGCGCCTTTACGGGCATAACTTAACGACAAAGGCAGGCCAATAAAGCCTAAGCCAATGACGGCAATATTCAACGATTTTTCCATGACAATCTCCTCCGACCTATCGGTTCAAATCCACACTATAAACGTATTTATTTTAGCACAAACATAAGAAAAGAGCGATTACCAGCCTCTCGCTCTTCCGTCTCCCTATACTATCGAAATACGGCAAAGTATAAAATGCCGGCAAGAATAAACAGCACAGCTAGCGTACCTAGGATTTTCGCTAATCTGTCCAGCATCTCGACTCCCCCCTACCACATGCGGGATACACCGCGCATGCTTCTGCCATTATACACTACCCGGTTTTATGTAGCAATGAAGTCGCGTCCCCTGCTTCTTCCATCACACGATGCTTGCCCCAATGACATAGGACAATCCGATAGAGATGACCATGGATAATAGCCCGACCGCCCGGTTATCATTGGCAATCTCTTCATCGACCTTAAACATAGGCGTTAAAAATTCAAAGACAAAATAGGCAATCAACAACAGAAGAAACCCATACGAACTCCATAGAAGCGTATGGCCGATGCCGTCATTATGCTCGATGGAATAGCGGATAATATTGCAAATTCCAAAAATTTTTCCCGCTGTCGCCATAGCAACGGATACATTCCCCCGTTTGATCTCCTCCCAATCTTTGTATTTGGTTACAATCTCGAATATGGAAAGAAAAATAATAAGCGCAAGCAGCGCTGCCGCAAAGTAAGCAGCCGTCAGCACATACGGATTCGAAAAAATAAGCAATCCGCTCCCTCCTCCACCGTCAATAAAATACACCTGCCGATGCTTTAGTACGTATACGCATACACATCGGCACGGTTTCAGTTTTGTATTCTTACTTTAGTTCCACGATGGTAGCGCCTAATCCGCCTTCACCCTGACCGCCCCAGCGAATCGACTTCACCAGGCGGTGCTTACGCAGGTGCTTCTGGATACCAAGCCCAAGCGCACCGGTTCCTTTGCCATGGATAATCGATACTTGCCCAAGTCCGTCAATCAGCGCTTCATCAAGATACTTGTCAATCTGAATCATGGCGTCTTCGACCGTATTTCCCCGTACATCTAACTCCATACGCACAGGGTCGCGCGTCGAACGGATTTTTGTAATGGATTGTAAGACTTGAGGCTTCGCAGCTTTAAGTTTCTCCAAATTATCCGCTTTTACATTCATCTTAACAATACCGATCTGTACTTGAAACTCTTTATCGCTTACTTTGCCAACAATTTCACCTTTTTGATTAAAGGAAAGTACCCGTACTTCATCTCCGACTTCTAGCGGCTGCTGGTTGAGCGGTACGCTGCTTTGCTTCGGTTTTTTCTTCTTGCGCAGCGTAGGCGATGCTTCCTCTAGACGTTTCCTTGCTTCAATCAGCTTATGTTCCTTAATTCCGGCACGTTCTTCTTTGGCAATCTGCCGCAATTCTGAGATGATCGTCTCTGCTTCTTTGCGCGCCTTCTCTACCGCAGTACGCGCTTCTTCTTCAGCCTGCTGATACAGCTTGTCTTTCTTCTCTTCCAATCCGGAAAGCTCACGCTCAAGCTCTCTGCGCTCATGCTCAAGCTCGGCACGAAGACGCTCGACTTCCCGCCGCTCCGTCTCCGCTTTGCGCTGATTCTCCTCAAGTGAGGCTAGCATCGTATCAATCTCGGTCTCTTCCGTCTTTACGAAGTCACGCGCCTGCTGCAGAATCTTCTCTGGCAGCCCAAGCCTTGCTGCGATCGCAAACGCATTGGAGCGCCCCGGTATTCCAACGAGCAGACGGTACGTCGGACGCAGCGTCACCTCATCAAATTCCACACTCGCATTACTAATCTGGGGACGCTCGTACGCATACGCCTTCAGTTCGCTGTAATGTGTCGTAGCAACCAGCCGCGCCCCACGCTGATGCACATAGTCAATGATTGACATCGCAAGCGCCGCACCCTCTGTAGGATCGGTGCCTGCCCCCAACTCATCGAACAGTACAAGGCTGCGGTTGTTTACATGCTGTAAGATATAAGAAATATTTGTCATATGACTGGAGAATGTACTCAAGCTCTGCTCGATGCTTTGTTCATCTCCAATGTCAGCATAAATCCCTTCAAAAATCGTCAGTTCGGAGCCTTCATCAGCCGGAATATGCAGACCGGCCATTGCCATTAACGAGAATAGACCGATCGTTTTCAGTGATACCGTCTTTCCCCCCGTATTCGGTCCGGTGACGACAATAGCCGTATAGTCCCTGCCAAGTTCCACATCAATCGGCACGACTTGACTATCCGCAATCAGCGGATGACGGCCTTTCTTAATATGAAGATAGCCGTTGTCATTGATTTTGGGTTGAACGGCTTTGATTGCCTGTGCATAGGAGGCTTTGGCAAAAATGAAGTCCGCTTCCGCAAGGCATTCTACATTACCAAGCAGCACGTCGGATACTTCCTGAACCTGCGCTGAGAGGGCAAGCAGAATCTTCTCTACTTCACGCTCTTCCTTCATCTTCAATTCACGCAGATCATTGCTCAGATTTACTACAACCTGCGGCTCAATGAATAACGTAGCCCCAGATGCGGATTGGTCATGAACAATGCCGCCAAAAACATGGCGGTACTCCTGCTTGACCGGAATAACAAAACGATCATTACGGATTGTAATAATCGGGTCCTGCAGCATCTTCTGCGTATTGCTTGAACGAATCATCTGCTCAAGCCGCTCGCGTACACGCTTCTCCGCACCGCGAATCTGTCCACGAACCTGTGATAGAGTCGGACTGGCAGAATCGACAACGACCCCATTCTCATCAATGGCTCGGTTAATGTCATTTTCTAACCCTTGCAATCGCTCGAACTGGCTGAGCAGCTCTTCAAGCAGCGGCAGCGGCTCCTCTTCTACAAGAGAGAAGATAAATGTCTTCAATCTTCCACCACCGTATAGTGTGGAAGCGATATCCAATAACTCAGCCGTATTCAGCATCCCTCCCATGTCTGCCCGCTTGCATGCAGGTCGAATATCACGAATTCCACCCAAGGGGGCGCTGCCGCGCAGCCGAAGTACGGTGCTTCCTTCCATCGTCGCCTTCTGACGGCGCTCGACCTCTTCATAATTCGTTGAAGGGGCAAGCGCCTCTATTCTTTCTCTTCCTAAAGAAGAAGAAGCATGATTTGAGAGCTGTTCCATTACTTTATCGAATTCAAGCGTTGTAAACGTACGTGCTTCCAAGAGAAATCTCCTCTCTGTGTCCATAACAGTGACACACATCTTGTTCCTCTGCTATTATACCACCTCATGCAAGAAGAGGAGAATTCCTCCGCGACTGTCAGCATTCGGATTTTACTAGTATTTTTTCTGATTGCGGTTCCTGCATATAACGCTGCGCCCATAGAAAAATACCGGTAATCGCAATCGGATAGAATACGGACCAGCCAACGAACGGAAAAATGATCAGTGTAAGCACAAAGGAAACCCAACTGATCGAGAGGCCTAGGCGACTCTTTTGCAGCAGCTTTATGCCTGCGGCACAGCCTCCAAGATACGTTAGAATAAATGTCGCGTTCGGCAGTTGAATGAGCGTAGTCAAAGATACGGTACCCGTACCATACAGCCCAAGCACAAGCACAAACCAGCCGAAAAGAAAAAACAAACCGCCGACCGGTGTATGATAGCGTGCCGACACCTTTCCTAATGCCGCCGGTGCCTGGCCTTGATCCGCTAAAGCGCCGGCAAGGCGAGAGGCCGCACCCACATAAGCGATAATTGTTGCTGTACAAATAAACATACCGGTTATCCCCACCACAAGAGCGCCTACGTTGCCTAACAGACGCTCGATGACGAGTACAAGTGAAGCGGCCGAGGAGGATGCACCATAGCTATGTGTGCCTACGGTTGCCACCGCAGTTAAAAAATAGAGAACGCCAACCAATATAGCAGCAATGATTACACCTTTGATCGCTTCCCGTTGTGGATCAACGAATTCCTCCGAGAGATGCGAGACCGCCTCCCAACCGATAAAGCACCAGAAAAGAATAGCAGCGGACTGTCCTATGCTGATCCAGCCATGCGGCATGAACGGTGTAAAATTGGCAGCGTCAATATAAGGTACCGAGCCAACCGCAGCAAGAAGCAGCACACAGACGATCGCGATAACAACCGCTACCTGGATCTGTCCCGCTACCTTCATTCCAAAATAATTTAATACCAGCCCAATAACGAGCATCAAGGCAGCTAGACCTACCTTTACACCGTTTCCCCAACCGAAGGATGCGGTCATATAGCCTGCACCCGTCAGTGCTGCTACCGGTGCTCCAATCGGAACCGACATAAGAAAAAACCATCCAGTCAAAGCACCCGCTCTCGGTCCAAATGCACGCGTTACGAAGTAAGCAACCCCGCCCGTATTGGGAAACGTAGCCGACAGAAGCCCCATCACAAGCGCCATCGGCAGGACGAGCAGCGTCATTAATCCCCATGCCAGAAGCGATGCAGGTCCAGCAATCTCTGCGGCAAGACCCGGCACCAGAAGCACACCGGAACCGAGTACTGCACCAATATATAACGCGATTGCCTGCGTCAATCCAATTGTTTTTACTGTTTTTTGTTTTGCTTCCATCTCCTGACCCCTTCTCCATTGTTCTGCTTGCTTTTGTTCTCATCGTAGCAGATAATAAATGAATCAGTAAAACAGATAGATATGATGAAATCGATCTGAAAAACCGATGGAAGAGGTGTAAAATGGAACTGCGCCATCTGCATACGTTTAAAGTTGCAGCGGAGGTTAAAGGTTTTACGAAAGCAGCCGACATCCTTTCGTATGCTCAATCGAGCGTGACCGCCCAAATTCAAGCGTTGGAGGAAGAGTTGGGGATGAAGCTGTTTGACCGCCTGGGCAAGAAGGTGCTCTTAACTTCAGCAGGCGAGAAGCTGCTGCCTTATGCGCAGCAGATGATTGAGCTGCATGATGCAGCCGTGCAGGCTCTGACAACCAGCACCGTTCCAGCAGGCACGCTAACCATTGGTGCACCTGAATCACTTGCTGCTTTTCGTCTTCCTGCCATCATTCGCGAATATACAAAACGCTATCCACAAGTCAAAATTACGCTGCGGCCAGGGGTATGCTGGGAGCTGCGGGGTCTTGCCCGCAGCGGGGAGCTTGATGTCGTGTTTTTGCTTGAACCTGAGACTACTGAACACGATCTTGAAATCCAAACGCTTGTCATGGAAAAAATGGCGATTATATCGCCGCCGGATCATCCTCTTACCAAGCGGCAGTCCATTACCGGAGAGGATTTGAAGGAGGAGACGCTGCTGCATACCGAACCGGGCTGCAGTTATCGCACACTGTTTGAGAGGCACTTGAATAGCTGCGGCGTATTTCCGGCTTCAGATCTGGAGTTCTGGAGCATTGAAGCGATTAAAAACTGCGTCATGTCCGGACTCGGCCTCTCCTTCCTCCCGTGGATCACAGTGGAAAAGGAAATTGCGGACGGTACATTGCGAGCCTTGAACTGGAATGATGAGTCCTGCAGGGTGGCCACACAACTGGCCTATCATAAGAAGAAATGGATATCTCCCGCCCTGCAGGAATTTCTTATGCTCGTTGAGACTCATGCCCGTTCATGGAATTAATCAAGCCTTCGTGCTTAGAATTTGTCCGCTCGCCAGAACAAGAACGTAGAGGGGGCAAATAAAGAATGAATCATCTCTTCGTCAGTCTTCTCTCCCACTTCCATCCCTGTTTTCTCGGCCAATGACTCCCTGGTAATGACGCGCCACATCGCCTCTGATTTATATATTGTCCGGGTAGTAAAATGACGCTCCCACATCATCGACTTCTGCTGATGCGGGAATACGAGTCTGACTTGTTCCTTGATTCGTTCAAGCAAAGCAACTACCGCCTTATCCGCTTGCGGCTCCCAGCACAACTCTTGTATAAAGAGCCCGTCCGCTTCCTTTTTATATAGAAGGTAGGCAACGGGCCTTTCATTTCTTTTGGCCACCAATGCGGTAAGCTTGGTCCCTATTCTCCTAAAAATCGCTTGCTCCCAATAGCTTTCTGAGCGGACACGCGCTCCTCCATAGCGTTGACTGCATGCCTTATACAAGCGTCGTACATCCGGTTTATCTTCCACAGTGAACGGATGAATCTGTAGGTGTTCAAAAAAGCCCGCTCGCCCATCTTCCTCATCCCTACTCTTATGCTCAATTGTATGCACGGCCTCTTGTATCGGTATCCACCCCATCCTTTCATAAAAGCTCGGGATACCGGTAAATAGCAAGGACAGGTCATACTTTTGCATCTCCATCCAAGCAAGCATGCGGCGCAGAATCTGATGGGTTAAGCCGCGGCCTCTATAATTAGGGTGAGTAGCTACATTCCCAATACCGGCCACAGATAGTTTCCTTTTTCCATACCAGATATCAAAAGGAAAAATCTGCACCGAGGCGGCGATATTCCCATCTATACTTGCGATCCATGTCGTCTCCGGATTATAGGCAGGCTCTGCTTCCAGCCGCTCTATAAAGAACGCTTTATCTTCAGGAAATGCGGCTTCTAGGACTTCATAGACTTTAGCTTGTTCATGCCGGCTTTGTATCGAACGTATTTCAATGTGTTCCACCTTAGCGTTCCCTCCATTGCTTATAATCGTTTCTCTTCTATCGCTTCTACCTCCGTTTTTACCTGTATAACCTTTGATGTTTGCTTCTACTTATACATCGGGTAAGATTCTATATGCTCGACTTCTGCGATAGTAAAGGAGAGGAGTGTATTCAATATGAAAATAAACAAACTTATGGTTGTTGCTCATCCGGATGATGAGACCATGTTTGGCGGAGATGAACTGCTGCAGGAGAAGGGATGGAAGGTCGTGTGCATAACCGAGGGGGACAATCCAGAACGTTCACAGGAATTTGCCAAAGCGATGGAAGCATTCGGTGCAGAATATGAAATCTGGACATACAAAGACGCATGGACAGAGCATATCAATCGTCCCCACCTTGAAAAAGATTTGCGCCGTGTGCTGCATGAACGCACATACGAAAAAATCGTGACACATAATCTACAGGGTGAGTACGGCCATCCGGAACATAAAGCGGTATCAGAAGTGATGCACAACCTGGTTGAAAATAATCTGTACGTTTTTGATTTATCGCTCAATGAAGTACTTGAGATGCACATTCTGCGCAAAAAGCTTGAAATTAGCGAGATTTACCAAAGTCAACTGCATGCATTTGAGCAGCTCAGCCAGTATTGGATTAAGGCCCGCTCGGTAAAAATTAAATAAGAACGCCTGCTGTATACATCAGCAGGCGTTTTTATTGCAGCCATTGTTATAAAAAGTTGCCGCCATCGTTTGGTGACGATAATGGATTTTGCATTAGTTCTTTTACCCACTCCATCATATCAGAGGAATAACTCTGGGCATACGAAGCAAAAAACGATTGTTCAAGCGACTGCTGTACAGTTGGATTCGGCAGCAGGGAAGCCACTGCCAAAATAATAAACAAAATCAAACCGTTTTTGACAAGACCCAGCACAGCACCAATCAGACGATTCAACAGGGATATGCCGGGCAGGCGGGTAATCCCGTCCAAAAATCCTCCTATAAGGCGAACAGTAAGCCCTACAACAAACGCTAGCAAAGCAAATGCCACTATATTATATAGAGCCTGCTGTACAATTGGAAATCCCGCTACAGCTTCAAATGAGCCGCTGGCCTGTACTTTGGAGAGCGGAAACCACTCCGCAAGCTGTGCAGCTACAGGTCGGTAATACATAAAAGCCACCATAAGCGAAAGGATTACGCTTGCGACACGCACAAGCTGTCCGACCAATCCTGTCCTATATCCGCGCCATATACTAACCAGCAACAATACAAGTACAACAATATCTAAGATATTCATGCTGTCCCTTACTCCTTATCTATCTTGCCTTCTGCACCATCTGCCTTTTCGTTTTCCTCATCACTCTCCTGGGCCGTTTCCTCTAGCAGCTTAATGAGCTCTTCATATTCCAGCCGCAGCCGAAAATACTCATCCGCCATATTCAATGCTGCCAGCACAGCTAGCTTATTCGTATCCAAGCGCGGATTTGCCGAAGCAATCTTTCGCATCTTATCATCTACATACCCTGCAACCATGCGCATATGTGACGAGCTGCTGTCGCCTTTCATAGTGTAGTACTGCCCATATATTTCAACGACTACGCGTTCTTTGTTCTGTCCTGACACACTACGTCCTCCTCACGTCCTTGTACATAACTATATTCTACACAATACCACAAATAAAGAAAGGCGGGGAATCGAAAAGAATACCAAAAGTGCAAACAAGAAAAAAGGAGGAGACGCACCTAAGCATCTCCTCCTTCTTCCATCACTCATCCGCGCAATTCTGCGCCACACTCATTCGTCAGTGCCTCTACTACGGTACTATGTGCAGCCTGCACTTCCTCATCAGTCAATGTGCGCTCTACATCACGATACGTACACGATAGCGCAATGCTTTTCTTATTCTCGCCCAGTCTATCATCTACATACACATCAAAGATTCGAACCGACTCCAGCCATTGTCCAGCTGATTTCTCAATCACCTTTTGCAGATCGCCCGCACTTACGTCACGATCAACAACAACCGCGATATCACGACTAATTGCCGGATACTTCGGCAGTGGCATCATTCCCTGATGCATCGTTGCCATAGCGAGCAATGTATCGGCATCCAACTGGAATACATATGTCTCGTCTATGTCATATTTCTGCTGCGTAGCCGGATGTACCTGCCCTACATAGCCTACCATTTTGTCCTGCAGGACAATGTGAGCGGATCTTCCTGGGTGCATACCTGCCAGATCTTTGGCAGGACGATACTCAATTCCTGTAATTCCAAGACGATTCAGCAATACGTCAAGAATGCCTTTGACTAAGTAGAAATCAACCGGCTCACCTTTCTGCTGCCAGTGCGGTCCTACCCAGTTTCCTGTCAGAAGACCCGCCAGTGTCAGGCGTTCTTCTGGAAGCGTCCGCAGCGATTCTTCATCCGTTAAGAATACTTTCCCCATCTCAAACAGTGCCAGGTTCCGCTCTTTGCGATTCAAATTATACGCTGCAGTCTCTAGCAAATGAGGCAGCAAATTAACCCGAAGCACACTGCGTTCTTCGCTCATCGGCATTGCGAGCGGAATCGGCTTTGTTTCACGGTATACCGTAGCGAAATCATGCGCCATGTCAGGGTGTGTAAACGAATATGCCGTTACCTCATCGAGACCTGCACCATTCAATACCTGGCGAATGGTTCTGCGCAGCATCTGCTCCCGTGTGAGCGTTCCCTGTGTATTGTCTCCATATGGCAGTGTCGTCGGAATATGATCATATCCGTACAGACGCGCGACTTCTTCAATCAGATCGACCTCTCGCGTAATATCCTGACGACGTGTCGGTGCCGATACACAAATGGTATCCCCTTCTATTTTATATGCAAACTGCAAGCGTTCAAAAATAGAAGCGGCGTCACCAAGCGTCAGCTCTGTACCAAGCAGACCGTTTAAGCGAGAGAGCTTCAGTTCAACCTGCTTCGGTTCTGGGATCGTGACTGTTTGATCCGCTTTCCCTGAGGCGACCTGACCACCCGCTAATTCAGCCATCAGCGCTGCTGCCCGATCTAGCGCCCGTTCCACTGCTTGCGGGTCCACTTCTTTTTCGAAGCGCAGGCTTGCTTCCGAACGCAGACCCAACTTGCGCGCAGTTTTGCGAATGGACGAACCAGCAAAATGCGCCGATTCCAAAAGAATCGTCTCTGTCGCTTCCGTTACTTCGGAATTGGCACCGCCCATAACACCGGCAATACCGATGGCTTTTGTTCCGTCTGTAATCAACAGCATCTCTTCATCAAGCGTACGCTCCACATCATCAAGCGTAACGATGGTTTCATTCGGCTTCGCAAGACGAACCACGATACGGCCGCCCTCCACCTTAGCATAATCAAATGCATGCAGCGGCTGACCCGTTTCAAGCATTACATAGTTAGTAATATCCACCACATTATTGATCGGACGAACACCCGCTGCCATCAAGCGGTTCTGCATCCATAATGGAGATGACCCAAGCTTCACGCCTGAAATCATACGTGCCATATAGCGATGGCACTGCTCTTTTGCTTCAATCGCAATCTCAACCCTACCTTGAATGGACGCAGCTTCTTCCGGTACATTCGCTGCCGGAAGCTTCACATCTCGACCAAGGATCGCGGCCACTTCGTATGCCACCCCTGTCATGCTCAAACAATCTGAACGATTCGGCGTCAGCCCAAGTTCAAGTACGACATCATCAAGCCCTAACACCGGATGAATCGGCTGTCCAATCTCTACGTCTTCCGGCAGCACCAAGATGCCTTCTTGAATTTCTTTGGGCATCATCTTATCATTTATGCCAAGCTCTTTTGCAGAACAGATCATGCCGTTGGATGCGACACCACGCAGCTTTGCTTTTTTGATTTTAAAATCGCCCGGTAATTTGGCTCCAACCACCGCCACCGGAACCTTCTGCCCGGCGTCTACATTCTTGGCGCCACAGACGATTTGCAGCAGTTCACCACTGCCTACATCTACCTGGCAAACATTAAGCTTATCAGCATCCGGATGCTTCGCCTTCTCAGCTACATATCCGACCACAACATCCGTTACGCCTTGATCTGCGTATTCTACCGCATCGACCTCTACACCGCTGCGAGTCAGCTTCTCGGCAAGCTCTTCCGGCGTGATACCGGATAGGTCTACGTATTGTGCCAACCAGTTATATGAAACTTTCATTACCTTCTCCTCCCTTATACCCGATTAAACTGCTTTAGGAAGCGTACATCGTTCATATAGAAATGGCGAATATCATCAATGCCGTACTTCAGCATGGCAATCCGGTCAATCCCCATTCCAAATGCAAATCCCGTATACTTCTCTGAATCATAGCCGGCCATCTCAAGTACCCGCGGATGAACCATACCGGAACCTAGAATTTCAATCCAGCCCGTATGCTTACATACCCGACAGCCTTTCCCGCCGCATATACTGCATGATACATCCACTTCTGCGCTTGGCTCCGTGAACGGGAAGAAGCTTGGACGCAGGCGGATATTAGTGCCTTCACCGAACATCTGACGGGCAAAGTTCAGCAATACGCCTTTGAGGTCGCTCATGCGCACGTTTTCGCCAACCATCAGCCCTTCCACCTGATTGAATACATGCGAATGGGTGGCGTCATCATTATCACGACGATAGACGCGGCCCGGACAGATAACCTTAACCGGAACGTCGCCTTTCATTTTTTCCATGGTGCGAACCTGTACTGGGGATGTATGCGTACGGAGCAGAATATCCTCGGTAATATAGAATGAATCCTGCATATCGCGTGCCGGATGATCCTTCGGCAGATTAAGCGTCTCAAAGTTATAATAATCCGTCTCGACTTCTGGTCCTTCCGCAACGGTAAAACCCATGCCTAAGAAGATATCCTCGATCTGCTCCGACACAAGGGTCAGCGGATGACGGTTTCCCATCTGTATGCTGCGGCCTGGCAGGGTAACATCAATCGTCTCGCTAGAAAGCTTCGCTTCGATTTCCGCACGCTCTGCCGCTTCCTTCTTTTCTTCAAGCTTATCTTCAATGGCAGCACGTACCTCATTACCCAATTGGCCAATAATCGGCCGCTCCTCAGCAGATAACTTTCCCATGCCGCGCAGGATTTCTGTCAGTTGACCCTTTTTGCCGAGATATTTGACGCGCAGCTCCTGTAGCTGTGCCGTCTGCTCGATCTGTTCTAATTCCTTAAGCGCTTCGGCTTTTAAAGCTTCTAATCTTTCGCGCACTGCATAACCCTCCCTATAAGTCTCAATATATACAGAAATACAAAAAGACCTCCCACCCGATAAGGGGCGAGAGGTCGCGGTACCACCCTTGTTTGAGAACGGATTGCTCCGATTCCCATCTTGCTGCTTGATAACGGACAAGTTCCGGTACCCCCTACTCTTGATGTTCAGGGGCCAGCTCAGGAGTGAATTCGGTGAAAGAACCGTCTCAAGAATGCTTCCAGTCACGGCATTCTCTCCCTGGGAGTGTCCATCTCACGTACTTGTCTCCGTCTGCGCTTTTATTACCTACATACTATGTAAGTCAATCTATTTGATGATAAATTATATACGATATGAAGAAAACATGCAAGCATACCAAAATACTGTCATATGTATTTTTTCCTACCTTTACAATGCATTATGGCATATACTATACATAAGACACCCAGCATATTGGTATGTCTGAAAGAACAATTGTGATTATATGATAATAGGCCTTATGAACTTTATTATATTTACCTAAAGGAGCTACGCATGAGTCGACTAGATACCATCCTCTATGATAAGAAGTTCACCTGTACCCATTGCGAAAATCAGTTTACAAGTAAAAAAGCGCGCTTACGACGAAGTCATCCATATAAGCGCGATCCTGATTTCTGCGAATATTATGAGGATCAGGCGGAGAATCCGATTCTATATCATGTCATTGTATGTCCGCGCTGCGGCTATTCATTTAATGAACAATTCCGCAAAGAGATACCGCCCCAGCTTGAAGCGCTGATCCAAGAGAAAGTAACAGCAAACTGGACGGAAAAAGATTATACAGGCATCCGCAATATTAAAGAAGCGGTAGCCACCTATAAACTTGCGATCTTTTCAGCTACACTTCGCCATGAACCTCATTGTGTCCTGGCTGGATTATGTCTACGTCTTGCTTGGCTCTACCGTTATCAGAAAAAAGAAGCAGAAGAGCTGCGATTCATCGAACTCGCTCTCCATGAATACGAATCTTCCTATGAACAAGGTGATTATGTACGAGCCGGTATGTCCGAACTCAAACTCATCTATCTCATCGGAGAGCTGCACAGACAAACAGGCGATTACACCCAGGCACTACGCTTCTTCTCACGCGTTATTGAACACCCACTGAAAGCCAATGAACCTCAAATGGTGCGGGCCGCTCGTGACCAATGGCAAAATATGCGAGAAGATATGAAGCGCGCTAAAGACGAAGGGCAGCATACTTAGTTTGTACGCTGCCTGACTGCTTCATACATGAGGATGGAACCTGCAATAGCTGCATTAAGCGATTCCGCCTGTCCATGAATCGGGATGATGACATTCTGATCAGATTGAGCCAGCACTTCCGCAGAAAGGCCGCTTCCTTCATTACCAATGACAAGCGCGACATCTCCTGCATAGGAGATATCCGTATACATTTTGGATTCTGTCAGACTGGTTCCAATCACCCGCAGCTGTGGATGCTGCTCTCTGGCCCGGGCGATAAATGACGAGACATTCTCCTGCCATATGGGTAGATGAAACAATGAGCCCATTGTGGAGCGGATCGTCTTACTGTTATACAAGTCCGCACTTCCCTCTCCGATGACTACCCCATCGAAGCCGGCGGCATCTGCCGTTCGAATGAGCGTCCCGACATTTCCCGGGTCCTGCAGCTTATCAAGCACAAGCAGCAAGCATTGTTCCGGCAGCCTTTCTAGACGTACATTGCGCATTTTAGCAACCGCTATAATATTTTGCGGCGTTTTCGTTTCCGCTACTTTCTCCAATACGGGGCGATTTACATAAACCAATGATGTTTCTGGTTGGGCTGTCACATATTCTTCAAGCCACCTTGGCACCTCTACTCCTTCTTCTACAAGCGCCGTTTCCAGCGGTACATTCGCCCGGCATGCTTCTTCCACCAAGTGTGTACCTTCCAGCAGAAAGCAGCCTGTGCGCTCCCGTTCTTTGCGCGCATGCAGCTTCGCCCATCCCTTTACCCGTGGATTCTGTACTGAAACAATGATTTCCATGCTGATGCTCCTATCTTATCTATCTTAGCGCTCAGGACGCTTCTTCGAATTTTTTCAAATCGTCATTATGTCCGATCACGATAAGAATATCGCCTTCATGAATCGTATCAGTGGCGTTCGGAGCGATATTAAAGGAATTACCGCTCTTAATCGCCATAACATTGACCCCAAAGCGAGCACGTACATCAAGTTCAATCAAACTCTTGCCATCCATTGCGTCAGAGGCTGCCACTTCGGCAATGCTGTACTCCTCTGCCAGTTCTACAAAGTCCAGTACATTCGGTGAGATTAAGTTATGGGCGACACGAAGCCCCATATCCCGTTCAGGGAATACGACACGATCCGCTCCCACTTTATATAATACCTGGCCATGCCGTTCATTCTGTGCCTTGGCCACGATCATTTTGACGCCCATTTCCTTTAAGATTAGCGTGGTCAGAATACTCGCTTGAATATCGGCACCGATGGCGACAACCACGACGTCAAAATTCCTTATTCCTACTTCTTTTAGCGCCTGTTCATCCGTCGAGTCGGCTTGCACAGCATGCGTTGCAATATTAATATGATCCTGAATGCGTTCTTCGTCCTCATCCATAACCATTACATCATATCCCATATTATAGAGCGCCTGCGCTACACTGGCGCCAAAACGCCCCATTCCGATCACTGCATATGATTGAGCTGCCATACAATCCCACTCCTTTATTCATTCGCTCCTTATTATATCATCCCCGTTCCGTTTTGCACGACAGGCATGAAAATAATTTGTTCGGGTGAAACTATGGTACGAAACGATTTTGTTATTATACGAAGGAGCGTGAATCCATTGAATATCTCCAACCTTAATTTACGCGCTGCAATTATGCAGAATATGCACGGTTCTTCAAAGGAAGACGTACGCCATACGATTGTGGATGCGATCAGCAGCGGCGAGGAGAAAACCCTCCCTGGTCTTGGCGTGCTCTTTGAGCTGCTCTGGCAGGATGCAGATGACCAAGAAAAAAGTAAAATCATTGAATGTATCCATCAGCAGGTCCAATAGGCAGCACGTTGAGTGATAGACAAAAGCCTCCCGGCTATTCATCCGGGAGGCTTTTGCTTGATAGCGATATCGTCTTAGTATTCGCCGCGCTTGATTTTTGCAACCGTATCTTCATCAAGCTTTTTGATTGTCTCTGTGATCAGTTTCACCGCATTATCAATATCGTCTCGATGAAGAATCGCTGCATGACTATGGATATAGCGCGTAGCGATGCCGATCACGATGGACGGTACACCCTGCCCGTTCAAATGCATACGTCCTGCATCCGTACCGCCGCGAGCCATGGCATCATATTGGAATGGAATGTTATGTTCTTCCGCCGTCTCCACTACCAGCTTGCGCAATCCGGGATGGCCGACCATGGAAGCATCATAGAGCAGTACTTGTGGGCCTTCGCCAATTTTGGACATGGCATCTCCTTCTTTGACACCCGGCGTATCTCCTGCGATACCAACGTCTACAGCAAACGCAATATCAGGATTCACGGCGAATACGGATGTTTGAGCACCGCGTAGTCCCACTTCTTCCTGAACGGTACCGACGCCATATACCGTGTTCGGATGATCCACGCCTTTTAGCTGTTCAAGCGTCTGAATCGCCATCGCAATTCCGACACGGTTATCCCATGCTTTTGCCATCATAATCTTCGGATTGGTCATGACTGTAAACGGACATATCGGCACAACCGTATCCCCCGGCCGTACCCCATACTCTTCGGCTTGTTCCTTGCTTGAAGCACCGATATCAATGAACATGTCTTTGATGTCTACCGGTTTCTTGCGGGCTTCTGGAGATAGAATATGCGGAGGTACGGACCCGATTACCCCTTCGATCACGCCGCTCCTCGTTTGAATCGCAACGCGCTGCGCAAGCATAACCTGCTCCCACCAGCCTCCAAGCGGCTGGAACTTAAGAAAGCCTTTATCTGTAATCATCGTAACCATGAAGCCTACTTCATCAAGGTGGCCTGCTACCATGATTTTTGGTCCCTTATTTCCTTGACGGGCCAACAGGCTGCCCAGATTATCCGTTGTGACTTCATCTGCATAGGGTTCTATGTACTTGCGCATAACTTCCCGGACTTTACGCTCATGGCCGGGTACGCCCGGTGTTTCTGTCAATTCTTTATACATTTGCAGCGTTTTATCTTCCACAATCGTTCCTCCAGTCTTCATACCATAATTATAGAATGCCAACCTTTTCCTTCCTTATTCTCTATTATCGCATACTTTACACATATACTATATATAATTGCATGCACATTAAGTTAGACAAGTATTATAAAATTTTTCTACAAAAGATGAATATTTTACACGTGATGGTGGTATTTATGAATTATACAACGCTCTTATCTTACAATTCCTACGTAGGAACGTCTTAGGCTAAACTAAAACGGAAAGAGGGATTGATTCGTATGAACACATTGCTGCGCATTGCACTGATTCTTGTCATTATCGGTGCAATTAACTGGGGATTGGTTGGTTTCTTCCAATTTGATTTAGTGGCTGCGCTGTTTGGCGGACAGGACGCTGTGCTCTCCCGCATTGTGTACGGGTTGGTAGGAATAAGCGGCGTGTATGCGATTACGCTCTTCTTTGCCCCTGAAAAAGCAAGAATGTAATACTGTCACGTAGTTAAATAAAAGACCTGCCTCACTTCCGGCTTCACAAAGCTTGGAAGTGGCAGGTCTTTTGTTATGCAGGAAGCTTGCGCAGCGCCTCTAACGGAATGAAATACGTACACGGCTTATCATTGCCTTCGGGGTTATAATAGACCAGCAACAGGGTTTTACCTTCTTGCATCGTACCGGACACTATATATTCATCTGCATTAAATGGAAGTATCTCCAGCATCGTATGCTTATGCAGCAGCTTCTCATCAAGGCCAAGCGATGCGAATTCCTCTCCAGCAACGGATGGCATCTGAGCGAGCAGCTTAAGCAGGCGGGATTGCTCCGCTTTATCAATCTGATGCTTCCACCATACTTTGCGCGGCTTGTATTTATAGTTCATAAAATAATCATACTTCATCAACCCTTCAATCATCGGAAGGTTGCTTGTCTTTCTCTCGCTGAGGAAGAGATGCAGGCGCCGGAATAAATCTTCTAGCTGATGACCGATACGCGACCAGCCTCTTGCCTCCCAGAAGTCACCGAATTCCTGAAAGAAGTCGAACGCGGACGCAAACTCCCGTTCAATCAAATATAAGAGCGTGTGATCCATACGGTGCGCGTTCCAATACTTCTCCAATACGTCCTCCACACGCTTGATGCGAACGATGTCTGCAAAAGGAAGGACACGGTTTTCTAGCATTTCATAAGGGGCATGGTCCATATACTTATATTCGTATTTCTGGGCTTCGAGGCGCATGCCTGTCCCGCGCAGCATCTTCAGAAAGCCAAGCTGCAGCTCTTCCGGACGCAGCGCAAATACATCATTGAACGTCTTACGAAATGACATATAATCCTCTTCCGGAAGCCCGGCAATCAAGTCAAGGTGCTGATCAATTTTGCCGCTTTCTTTAACCTTGGTTACGGTACGGGTAAGCTTAGCAAAGTTCTGACGACGTTTGACGATGTCATTTGTCACATCATTCGTTGATTGGACGCCGATCTCAAAGCGGAAGATCCCCGGCGGCGCGTGCTCTGCCAGATAGTCAAGCACCTCCGGCCGCATGATATCGGCTGTAATCTCAAACTGGAAGACACAGCCTTGATGATTCTTGATTAAAAACTCAAAAATCTCCATCGCATAGTCACGTTTAATGTTGAACGTACGGTCAACAAATTTAATTAACTTAGCTCCACTTTCAATCAGGTGAAGCAGATCTCGTTTCGTCCGTTCAATATCAAAATACCGCACGCCTACTTCAATGCTTGATAGACAGAATTGACAGGAGAACGGGCAGCCGCGACTTGTTTCAAAGTACGTAACCCGGTTCCTAAGATTCGGCATATCTTCCGCGAAATAGAACGGGGATGGAATCTCATTGAGGTCAAGCTTCGGACGCGGCGGGTTGATGACTAGCTCTTCTCCCTTACGATAAGCCAAACCATAGACAAAATGAAATTTCTGATCTCCGTTCATCTCCTGTAGAAGATGACGGAATGTCTCTTCACCTTCACCCACGACAATAAAATCAACATCACTCAGACGATTCATCCAGTAATCGACATCATAAGAAACTTCCGGGCCGCCCAATACTACCTTCACGCCCGGCATAACTTTCTTTAGCATCGAGATAATCTGGATCGTCTCTTCAATATTCCAGATATAACAAGAGAATCCGATCACATCAGGCTTTTTGCTGAACAGATCCGATACGATGTTCATTGCCGGGTCTTTAATTGTATATTCCACAAGCTCAATCGGAAATTCATCCTGACAAAACGCCTTTAAATAACGGAGTGCAAGCGAGGTATGGATATACTTCGCGTTTAGCGTCGTAATAAGTACATTCATGAAATAGTATCCCTCATTTTAATTATCAATGTCTGTGTGCTAGTATAGCATTTTTCTGCATCCTTTTTCTAATGAATCCGTATAGAATAGGTAGATGGATACTTTTGTACGAAAAGAGGGGTTCAGATGTTTCGTCTGCTGCTGCTTTTAGCAATCATCGGCTTCATTATATGGTGGTTTCAATATACGTTTAATCCAAAACGAAAACTTCTATCCGCACACGAAAAAAAGCAGACGTTTTTTCTTGATGACGGCGATAATGTACGCCGTAATTTATTGTTGACATATAAAGGAGTTTTATTTGAAGGAGAAAAATACCTCGGCAATACCGAGGATCGATTTACAGTAATCAAAGTTTCTGTACACCCACGACAGCCAAATCGCCTCCAGGGATTTACACGCGATGATTTCTTTGAGATATCGGAAATTATCCGGGAGAGCTATCCAGATGCTGAAATTAAATGGGGTACGCCAATCAAGGAGTTTTTACATCGGGAATAAGACATAGAAAAGAGCCGTACGGATCACAGCTTGCACTGTAATCCATACGGCTCTTCTTCTTTACGCCTGCACGTAGACTTCGCGCATAGCTGCAATAATTTTATCAGCCATTTCTTTCGTGCCAACCGCTTCCTCACGATTCACAGCAATGTCAGACGTACGGACACCAGAGTTGAGTACCGTATGAACAGCCTGTTCAATTGCGTTTGCTGCTTTCTCTAAGCCGAACGAATACTTCAGCATCATACCAACGGATAGGATCGTCGCTGTTGGATTGGCAATGCCCTTGCCTGCAATGTCCGGAGCCGAACCGTGCACCGGCTCGTATAATCCAAAGTTGCCATCTGCTAACGAAGCAGACGGAAGCATGCCGATAGAACCTGTGAGCATCGAAGCCTCATCGCTTAAAATATCGCCAAACATGTTCTCCGTCACAACCGTATCAAATTGTTTCGGCCAGCGAATCAATTCCATCGCGCAGGAATCAACCAATTGGTGGCGCAATTCTACATCGGGATACTCCGGTGCAATGCGATCCACTACTTTACGCCAGAGGCGGGATGATTCAAGTACGTTTGCTTTGTCTACCGACGTCAGCTTCTTGCTGCGCAGGCGGGCCACTTCGAATGCTCGGCGTACAATCCGCTCAATCTCATCCTCATGGTAGATCAGCTCATCTGAAGCGACTTCGCCATTCTCCGTCTCATAGCGTTTTTTCTCACCAAAGTATAAACCGCCTGTCAATTCACGAATGACCATCAGGTCCACACCTTTGACGATGTCTTCTTTTAGCGAGGATACACTCACCATGCAATCAAGCATGAATGCCGGACGGAGGTTAGCATATAGTCCAAGCTCCTTGCGAATACCAAGCAAACCGGTTTCCGGACGCAGATGCGCCGGGTTGTTATCCCACTTCGGACCGCCAACCGCACCAAGCAGTACAGCGTCAGAACGACGGGCTTTATCTAATGTATCCTGCGGCAGTGGCGTGCCATCTTCATCGATGGCACACCCGCCGAGGCGCGCATATTCAAATGTAAAGCTTACATCCTCAAGCTCTTCAACCACTTTCAGCACATTAACCGCCTGCTCGGTAACTTCCGGCCCAATGCCATCTCCAGGCAGCACGGTAACGGTAAAGTTCTGACTCATGCTCCTCTTCCTTCCTCTCTACATTACGACTTCTTCTACCGCATCGCTTCTCCGTGCAATTAACTTGTTTACTGCACGCAGATATGCCTTCGCGCTTGCGTCCAGCACATCCGTGCTAACGCCACGCCCTTGCACTGTATAATCTCCCTGAGAGAGGCGCACATACACTTCACCAAGCGCATCTTTTCCGTGGGTAACAGATACGATCTTATAATCTTCTAACACAACATCTTCATTCGTAACTCGATCGATCGCTTTATAGATCGAATCGACAGAACCGTTGCCGCATGCCGCCTCTTCAAGCACTTCTCCTGCGCCTGTGCGCACGCGGATGCTTGCTGTCGGTACAGAATTATTTCCATATGACAATTGAATGTTCTCCAGAATAAATGCTTCCGGAACATCAACAAGCTTCGAATCGATCAAAGCGACAATATCTTCGTCACTGACATCTTTCTTCCGGTCGCATAAATCCTTAAAGCGGGTAAAGGCATCGTTGAGTTCTTCCTGACTTAATTGATAGCCAAGTTCGACCAATTTATCCTTGAATGCATGACGTCCAGAAAGCTTACCAAGCACGAGACGATTCGACTTAACACCGACACGTTCAGGACGAATGATTTCATATGTGGTCACTTCTTTTAATACACCGTCTTGGTGGATACCTGATTCATGGGCGAATGCATTAGCACCCACAACTGCCTTGTTACCGGGTACGAACATGCCTGTCAAGCGACTGACAAGCTTGCTTGTACGTGCGATTTCTTCAAGCTTCAAATTCGTTGTTGCCTGATAGAAATCTTTACGCGTATCAAGCGCTAATGCCACTTCTTCAAGCGCCGCGTTGCCGGCACGCTCACCAATACCGTTGATTGTGCCTTCAACCTGAGTCGCTCCTGCCTGCACGGCTGCCAATGTATTTGCTACCGCCATTCCCAAGTCATCATGACAATGGCAGCTCAGCTTCACATCTTCAATGCCTCGCACATTATTTAGAAGTTGGGTAAAGATATTTCCGTATTCTGCCGGGGTAGTATATCCTACCGTATCCGGAATATTGATGATGCGGGCGCCAGCATCTACAACCGCTTGCACCACTTCGATCAAATAAGGAATTTCGGTACGCGAGCCATCTTCGCATGAGAACTCTACCAGATCAAAATACTTTCTGGCATGCTTCACTGCTGCGACCGCACTCTCGATTACCTGTTCTTTCGACATATTTAATTTATACTGCCGATGAATCGGCGAAGTTGCAATAAAGGTATGAAGACAAGCGGACTCTGCCTCGCGCAATGCTTCCCAGGCTTTGTCGATATCCTGCAAATTCGCACGGGACAGGCTGACGATGGTTGAATTTTTTACCCGCTTCGCGATATCGCGAATGGACTGCAAATCTCCCGGGGAGGCAGCGGCAAACCCCGCTTCGATTCGGTTCACTCCCAGGCGTTCTAGTTGTAGAGCGATTTCCATCTTCTCATTTGAGCTTAAGTTGACTCCCGGGGACTGTTCACCGTCCCGCAGGGTGGTATCAAAAATTTCGATCGTGCGCATCTATAGCCACCTCCACAGTTATTGTTTTGCTTTTTACTTCTTAATCCAAGCCATCATCTCACGGAGTTGCTTACCTACTTGCTCGATTTGATGCTCTTTTTCTATGCGGCGGCGCGCTCCGAATGCAGCACGGCCAGATTGATTTTCGATGATCCAGTTTTTAGCGAATTCACCTGTTTGAATCTCTTTTAATACTTTTTTCATCTCTTGCTTCGTCTCTTCTGTTACGATGCGTTGACCGATGCTATAGTCACCGAATTCAGCCGTGTCACTGATGGAATAACGCATGTATTCAAGACCGCCTTCATACATCAAATCTACGATCAATTTCAGTTCGTGCAAGCACTCGAAGTAAGCGATTTCTGGTGCATAGCCTGCTTCTACCAGTGTCTCAAAGCCCGCTTTTACAAGCTCAGACGTACCGCCGCACAATACCGCCTGCTCACCGAACAGGTCTGTTTCTGTCTCTTCACGGAATGTTGTCTCAATTACACCTGCACGCGTGCAGCCAATGCCGCTTGCATAAGCCAAGCCGATTTCTTTTGCTTTACCTGTTCCATCTTGGTATACAGCGAGCAATCCTGGTACGCCAAAGCCTTCTGTATACACGCGGCGAACCATATGACCCGGGCTCTTCGGCGCAACCATAACAACGTCAACGCCTTCTGGTGCTACGATCTGCTCGAAATGGATGTTAAAGCCGTGTGAGAAGAACAAGGCTGCGCCTTCTTTTAAGTTCGGCTCGATTTGCTCTTTGTACACTTTTCCCTGCATCTCATCTGGAAGCAGGATCATGATCAAGTCAGCGCGTGCCGCTGCTTCGTCTACTGTCAGTACTTCGAATCCATCAGCTTCCGCTTGGTCCCAAGAACGTCCTTTGCGCAGGCCGATGACTACTTTCATGCCGCTGTCGCGCAGGTTTTGGGCCTGTGCATGTCCTTGGCTGCCATAGCCAACGATTGCGATTGTTTTGCCTTGCAGAAGCTCTTGGTTTGCATCTTTTTCGTAGTACATTGTGATCATGGAAAGTTCCTCCCCTATTTGTGTGCTATTTATATTGAAATATGGTGATAACGTTGGTCATGTATATTGCTTATGCATTGCGTGATAGCGCTGGCGTTCCCCGACCGATGGCAGTAACACCTGTGCGTGATAGCTCTTTAATACCGTATGGCATCAACAACTCGATCAGCGCATCGATTTTGTCGGAATCTCCTGTTACCTGAATCACAAGAGAGATGGGACCTACGTCTACAATGCTCGCACGGAACGGTTCAATAATTCCGTTAATCTCGGCGCGGGTTGCAGGTGTTGCTTCTACTTTAATAAGTGCAAGCTCACGGGAAACCATAGCACCACTGCTTAAGTGCTGCACCTTGAGCACATCGATGAGCTTATGGAATTGCTTCATGATCTGCTCAATCGTCCGGTCATCACCGCTTGTCACGATGATCATCCGCGACAAGCCCGGTTCTTCGGACTGGCCAACGGTGATGCTATCGATATTAAAGCCACGCTGTCCCATCAGATTCGCTACCCGGGTCAGAACCCCCGGCTGGTCATTCACTAGAATTGAAATGGTATGTTTTTGTTCCATGCTATTCCTCATCTCCCAGAACCATTTGGTCAAGTGTGTTGCCGGCTGCTACCATCGGATAGACATTCTCTTCCGGTTCCACCACAAATTCGACAAGCACCGGGCCGCTCGTATTCATCGCTTCCTGCCACACTTGCTCCGCATCTTCATCATTCGATGCCCGCAAGCCTTTGATGCCGTAAGCTTCAGCAAGCTTAACAAAATCAACGCTCATACTCAGATCGATCTGGCTGTAGCGATGATCATAGAACAGCTCCTGCCACTGGCGAACCATCCCAAGACACCGGTTGTTAATAACAACAATCTTAATCGGAAGCTTATGGTTGGCAACAACCGCAAGCTCCTGCAGATTCATCTGGAAGCCGCCGTCCCCGCTCACGGAGATGACCACCTTATCCGGATGCGCCATCTGCGCTCCAATCGCTGCCGGGAAGCCGAATCCCATTGTACCTAAGCCGCCTGAAGAGATGAAAGAGCGCTGGTTTTTAAATTTGAAATATTGCGCCACCCACATCTGATGCTGACCTACGTCTGTCGTCACGATGGCGTCCCCGCCGGTTGACTCATACATGATCTCGATAGCTTTCTGCGGTTTTAAGTTACCTTCGGGACTGAGATTATAGCGATATGGGTGCTCCGCATTCCATGCGTGGATTTGTGCTACCCATTCATCGGAGTCAGCCCGCTGCGCCTTCGGAAGTGCAGCAAGCAGCACGTTCTTCACATCACCAACAATCGGGATGTAGGCGTCGATGTTCTTTCCGATTTCTGCCGGGTCAATATCTACATGCACAATTTTCGCCTGCGCGGCAAACTCATTTGTCCGTCCCATTGTGATCCGGTCATCGAAACGCGCCCCCATATTAATCAGCAAATCTGTATTCAACAGGGCTTGATTCGATGCATATGAACCGTGCATTCCCGGCATCCCCGGACAAAGCGTATGCGTTCCTGGAAAACCCGCAAGCCCCATAAATGTTGGAATAACAGGAATGTTCGTTTTTTCGGCGAATTCCAATAATTCTTTCTCCGCGCCGGCTGCAATAATTCCGCCACCTGCAAGAATCACCGGTTTTTTTGCTTCCGCAATCGCTTTTACCATACGATCAACTTGAAGATGATTCGGCTTTACATTCGGATTATACGAACGAAGCTTCACCGACTCCGGATAATAGAATGGCGCCTTCGCATTGTTAACGTCTTTAGGAATATCAATAAGCACAGGCCCCGGACGTCCGGTTGTTGCAATGTGAAACGCCTCTTTAATAATGCGTGGTAAATCCTTCACATCACGGACAAAATAATTATGCTTTGTAATCGGAACCGTAATCCCGGTAATATTGGCCTCTTGAAACGCGTCTGTACCAATCAAACTCTGTGCCACATTTCCGGTAATACAAACCAGCGGCACAGAATCCATATGCGCCGTTGCAATACCTGTTACAAGATTTGTTGCTCCAGGACCTGAAGTGGCAATGACTACACCCGGCTTTCCTGTGGCTCGTGCATAGCCGTCAGCCGCATGAATCGCTCCCTGCTCATGCCGTGTTAGAACATGCTTCAGATGGCTTGAATAAAGCGAGTCATAAATTGGGAGAACAGCTCCTCCCGGATAGCCGAATACGTGTTCTACACCCTCTAATAATAAGCAGCGCAGCAGCATGTCAGACCCTGACATGCTCTCTCCCATTTCGATTGGCGGCAGAGCAGCTTTTCGATTGTCAACCATCGCCGTATCTGTGCTCATGATACTTCCTCCTTCTTTACGTATCTCCCCATTGTTAAAATAGTCTAAAAATTTATACTGAACAGGATACGGACGTCTAACCGCTCCGTCCAGAAGTCATATATAGTAGATGAAAAATAAAGAAAACCCTTTCATCCCCTGACTTCCATCATGTCAGCCTGGGGCGAAAGAGTTTCGCGGTACCACCCAAATTCATTGCCGCCTCGCGGTCAGCAATCTCAGCAGGTTAGCTCTCTCTGGCTAACCCTGACACATAACGCGTGTCTCGCGGCTATTCCTACTAGAATCATCTTCGTTCGGAAAAGCAACTCTGGGGTGAGATACATAGGGCATTCTTATCCGGCTTCCACCATCCCGGACTCTCTGTAAAGAAGTGGCACTATGCGCGTCCCCGTCGACGTTATTTCTTATTTATCGCTCAATTTTCAATTCGTGAAAATGTTTAAATCGTTTGTGATATTACATGCAATTATAGACATGGATAAAACAAGTGTCAACCCGAAAAACAAATAAAATTTTCAAAATTGTATTTTCTATCTGTCCATTTTTACCGAACTTACACAACCGTTTCAGCCGCGTGCTCGGATTTGAGCGCTGCAATCGTATCTTCTACGCTCTGACTGCGAATGCCATTTAAGATCATATTTAAGAAAATGGCGGCAAAGCTTCCGGTAACAATTCCGCTCTCCATAATCAGACGCAGTCCGTCAGGAAGCTGTGAGAATACGGCCGGAGCAATCGATACGCCAAGACCAAGTCCTACAGAAACCGCTACAATGAGCATATTCTCCATACGGCGAAAATCTACCCTTACCAGTTGACGCACACCGGAGGAAATCACCATGCCGAACAGCGGAATCATCGCACCGCCAAGCACAGGATTTGGGATAACCGTTGTCAGCGCAGCAACCTTTGGCAGCAGACCAAGAGACATAATAATTACACAAGCGGCCACAACGACTCGACGTGCTTTTACACCTGTAAGAGCTACCAAACCTACGTTTTGTGAATACGTCGTATAAGGGAACGCCTGGAATATACCACCGATTACCTGCGCCATTCCTTCCGCACGCAGCCCGCGCTTAATATCTTTTCCATCAATCTTTTTATCACATACATCCGCCAGCGCAAAGAACACGCCCGTTGATTCTACCATGCTGACGATCCCAACCAGTACCATAGCAATGATAGCGGATAAATGGAACGTAGGCATTCCAAAACGGAATGGCTCTACCATATGAAACCAGCTTGCTTTGCTTACAGTGGAGAAGTCAACAAGCCCCATAAAATAGGCAACCGCAGTGCCGATAACAAGTGAAAGAAGCACGGAAATTGATTTCATAAATCCTTTAAAGAAGCGGTTCATCAATACGATCGATAAGAGTGTAATAGCGGCCAAAAATAAGCTTGTCCCGCTTCCGTAGCTAGGCGAATTGGGCTGTCCTACAATATTACCCATCGCCGCACCAATCAGCGACGTACCAATAATAACCACTACGGAACCTGTTACAACAGGTGGGAAAAACCGTAAAATTTTATCCATAAATTGCGACATAATCATGATAATAATCCCCGCAGCAATTATGGCTCCGTAAATGGCTGTAATCCCTTGTGCATTTCCGATGGCAATCATTGGACCCACTGCCTGGAACGCACAACCCATCAAAATAGGCAATTTCACACCGAAATACTTACCGCCGATAACCTGCAGCAGAGAAGCAATCCCGCAGGTAAACAAGTCAATCGAAATCAAGTACGCGACCTGCTCCGGCGTCATTCCGATGGCCGGACCGACGATTAAAGGAACGACGACAGCCCCTGCATACATAGCAAGCACATGCTGCATACCCAGCGTTCCTGTTTTCCATAACCCTACTTTTTTCTGCACCGGAATTTCCTCCTAATTATCATCCTGTTTTTATTCGCTATGCTTGTACATACTCTTCAACAAACTGCACTTGACCATTCGTAAATGCGGCAATACGGGCTAACGATTCTACTCTAAATCCCTTCTCGCGCAGGCGCTTTCCGCCATCCTGAAATGCCTTCTCAATGACGATACCGATGCCCACAACTTCACTTCCGGCCTGCTCTACCAAGTGAGCAAGCCCCATAGCCGCTTCTCCATTTGCGAGAAAGTCATCGATAACCAATACTTTTTCATTTGCACCGAGGAACTTCTTTAAGATGGTCACATCATTCGTTTCATTTTTTGTAAAGGAGTGTACCTTTGTGGCATACACTTCCTCATTCATTAATGCCGATTTTTTCTTCCGGGCAAACACGACTTTAACATCCAGTTTCAACGCAGCCGTTAATGCAGCCGCAATACCTGAAGACTCGATTGTCAATATCTTGGTGACACCTTCGTCTGCAAATCGACGCGCAAATTCCTCACCAATATGCATCATCAGTAGAGGGTCGATTTGATGATTCAAAAATGAATCTACTTTCAATACTTTATCACCCAATACATGGCCTTCCTCTCGAATGCGCTGCTTCAATAATTCCATGTGTACCCTCCTAGCATCGTGTGGTAAAAATAAAAAATCCGGAAGCCGTTCGCTCCTCCGAGCGAAAACGGTCTTCCGGATCACAAAACCCGCCCGATTGTATAATCGGGAGATGGTATATTTTCCGAGAGAATTCTCGTTTTCACCCGTAGTCAGATTGTTTACGGCAATCTGGTAGAGACTTGCGGGCCATATTCCCGCTATTATACGAGTGCTGCGTATTTAATTCTTTGATGGAGTCATTATACCTAATGCCAGCAAAAAAATAAAGCCCGAATTCATAAAGAATCCGAACTTTATTTATCATAAATGGAACATTATTCGTATTTAGATGCGATATTTGTGTTTTTACTTCTGAAAAGACGAACTATTTTGTCTCTTTCACTTCTTCACGACGCAAAGCAAGTGTCGCCAGCGTACGCACCATTGCACCTGTACCACCCGTTGGAGACAGGTCGCTCGCCTTATACGCCCACGATGTACCGGCGATATCAAGATGTACCCATGGCGTCTCTTCTGCGAATTCACCAACGAAAAGACCCGCGGTAATTGTACCAGCATAGCGGCCGCCTGTGTTTTTAAGATCCGCAATTTCACTTTTAATCTGCTCCATATACGGCTTGTAGCCTGGCAGACGCCATACTAATTCTCCCGCCTCGCCGGCCGCTTCCATTACCTCTTCCATCAGCTCTTCATTGTTCGTCAGCGCAGCTGTCGTGCAGGTGCCTAACGCAACAAGTGCCGCACCAGTTAAGGTCGCCAGATCAATAAGGTACTTAGCTCCGATCTTACGTGCATAGCTCATCCCGTCGGCAAGAACGAGACGCCCTTCCGCATCCGTATTTAAGATCTCGACTGTCTTCCCGCTCATCGTCGTAATGACATCCCCCGGCTTTAAGGCAGAGCCGCTCGGCATATTTTCCGTCGTTGGAATGATAGCTGCAATGTTTACAGCAGGCTTAAGTGTGCCGATGGCCTCCATTGCACCCAGCACTGCTGCTGCACCGCCCATATCGCCCTTCATCTCATCCATACCCGCACCCGGCTTAAGCGAGATGCCGCCCGAATCAAAGGTAATCCCTTTACCAACGAATCCGATAACATCTTCCCATTTATCGAGCCCCTGGTATTTAATGGCGATGAGTTTCGGCGGCTCAATGGACCCCTGGCTTACACCCAGCAAACCACCCATCCCATACATTTCCATATCAGCTTTATCCAAAATCTCTACACTCATGCCATAACGCGTTGCCAGATCTTTTGCTTTTTCTGCAAGCACGGTCGGCGTAAGGTAATTACCCGGCATATTGATCAGGTCACGAGCCAGATTTGTGCCGCGGGCCAGCGCTTCAGCTACGTGGATACCTTCCGTTACATCCTCTGCTTCACTCTCTGCGCACAGCATCGTTACAGAGTCAAGCTGGGGCTTCTCTTCTGTGTCCTTATGGTAACCAGGGAAACGATAATCAGCAAGCAACGCCCCTTCGGTCAGCGCATAAGCTGTATCGTATGCTCCAATCATTTCCGCTTCCTCGCCCAGAATAAAAGCAATATGTTCAAGCTTTGCTTTCAATGCCTCTTTAGCAGCCCGCGCACCAATTTCTCTTACGTCTTCAAAAGAGAAATCTTCCTTCTTTCCAAGACCGATAATCATAATGCGACGCGCGGCGATTTTTCCGAACGTATGTATAAGCTGGGTCGTTTTCTTCTTACCGCTCATTTCACCATCGGAAAATAACGAGGCAAGAACGCCATTCATTTTTTCATCCGCTTCTTTAAGCGGAGCCGGCAGTGTGCTTTCTCCTTCAAAAATGCCGACAATCAAGCATTGAGCTGTACAATCTGTTATTCTGTCGTGCTTCACTTCAATTTTCATCGTTTCTGCACCTCCATAGAAAATTTTATCAGCAAATGGGGTAAAAGAAAATGTACAATGATTTATTTGCACATTCGTTATACAATAAAGGGAGAGACCTTTCAAGAAAGGAAGAAGTCGATGTCCGATTTGTTGTCTAACTTTCCGCTCTGGTCTGCGCTGCTTGCCATTGGCATCGCTCAAGGTGTGAAAGTCCCTATTACGTACATTGCGATTCGCAAGTGGGATTGGAGACTCGCCTTCAGCACGGGAGGAATGCCGAGCTCTCACTCGGCGGCCGTTACTGCGCTTACAACAGCGGTAGGTCTCACTGAAGGGTTCGGGTCTTCATATTTTGCCATAGCGGTTATTTTTTCGATTATCATTATGTTTGATGCTGCGGGCGTTCGGCGCCACGCAGGCACGCATGCGGCGGTTCTCAATCTGCTGGTGGAGGACTTCAACCAGCTAATCGAGGAACTCAAGTCCATGCGCGTCAAACCACGCCGGGAAAGAGCAGAGAAGCTCAAAGAATTATTGGGTCACCAGCCAAGCGAAGTGCTTGTTGGAGGATGGCTCGGTATTATTCAATCCCTTGCGCTATATTATCTGCTACAACTGTAAGCTGCGCTACATAGACGCACACTAAAAGAGAGGACAGGATAGCCTGTCCTCTTTATAATTCGATTATTGTTTTTTTACTTCGCTCTTCAATGCTTCATGCAGACGGGCAAAAGCAGCTTCATTCACCTTACCCCTGCCTCGCTCGATCACGTATACATCCAACTGCTTTTTACCCCAGTGTTTGTACACATCCTCTTTTTTATCGAAAAACAAGTCAATCTTATTTCCTTTAATTGCAGATCCAATATCGGTAACCACTCCATAACCGTAGCCCGGGATATACAAAATCGTTCCAAGCGGAAATACATTCAAATCAGCAGCAATCGTAGAGAAGGAACGAGCGTCGCGTTTCACTTTAACTCCCGAGTATGTAATCCCATAAGCGGGATGTCCAATATCTTTGCCTGTAGATTCAGGCCCCGGTGAATAACCCGTTGCCGTAACGTGTACTTTTGGATATTGGGTGAGCGTGGCCAGCGTCTCTACTGTTTCACCCTGCGATGCGAGCGGAAAACGCTCGATTGTCTGTTTTTTCTCCACTTGCTTCGCCTCGGATGAAGGTGTGTTTTGCCTTTTTACCGTGACCTGCCCCTGCTTCTCAGCCTGCTTGGTTTCAGGGAATACAACCGTCTTCTGCTGCGGCTTATCAAGCAACATATAGATACCAAGTACTGTACAGACGAGAGCGATGAGCAGATAGGCAAGAGAGCTTTTCACGTTTTTTACAATAATGTCCATGTAAGCAATAGCCTCCTCTTCTACTCATCATCTCCCGTTCATTCAGCACTTATACATAAAAAAAGAAGCCCCCTGTCAGGAGCTTCAGTTTCAAGCAATCGGTTAGAACATACGGTACCCTTTGGTTCGCAGCATTTTAATCGTCCATCCGCTGGCAACAGCGCCAAGCAAACCGGAGACTAGCATAACATAATCTACTACATGCGGCGTTCGATTATTCATAACCAGATATATAAGTACACCTACTACGACGCTTACATACAACAATGTTGGCATCCACGTCGTTTTTACAAGCATATTCAAGATAAAGCCGATTCCGAAAAGGAGGACGATAAAAAGCGGGATTCCAATAATAAATTGTGCAATATTCAACCATATCACCCCCATCCATATTCCTAAATTTTAGTGTAAAGGATTCGGACAAGGGGGTCAATCGCCTTGGCTATTTCGTCATTTTTTGTTCTATTTTACCCTTGCTGTCATTTCTGGTTCATAGGTGGACACTCTTCCCTGACCGCTGCAGGACGGACATGTGGTCGATCCTCCGGTTACAAGCTGAAAGTAACCATTTCCCTCACAGTATACGCACGTCTCTTGATTCATCTTCTCATTCATGCATATCCCTCCATGTCTCTCTATTAAAATTCTATATTTTCAAAATATTATAGCGAATAATAACTCCCCTGTAAAGTACAAAAGAGGAACCCCCTATTCATAGAAGGTTCCTCTTTTTCTATAACTGCTCTTGATCATTTTTGGCACGAGCAACAATCGGATCAAGATAATCCCTGCTTCCTCGTTGGCGGCCTTTCTCCTGCAACCGCTCAATCGCCGGCTCAATCAAAAGCTCTAGTTCACGCTGTATTGTATATGCCAAATCATGACGGCTTTGTACTTCAAGATATTTTCCAATCTCAAACAGCTTCTCATAGCGCGCGCGCTCTTCTTCTGTCAGCAACGCACGAACTTGTACACTGGCGTGTCTCACGGTCGTCTTGGCACCTCTTACAGTTTTACTTTCTTCATAACAAGCGACAGGCCGCCCAACATGTACAGAGAACGGTTGTCAATGATCTTCTTCATTAATGCAGCTGAACTGCCGTAGATCTTCTTGTCGCCAACCAAGCCGATTGCTTCGCCTTTACCAAGGGATGCTACCGTACCCTTAAGTTCAGGAACGAACGGCTTCATCTCTCCGCCACGGATAAGAGAAACTAAATTCTGCGCGAGGTTTTCACCTTGCTGAATTGCAATCTGAGCAGTCGGAGGATATGGACGGTTGATTGCTTCGTTAATGATCAATGCGCCATCTCCTACGATGAATACATCTTCGTGATTTGGTGCATGAAGGTATGGATCTACTTTCACACGTCCACGCATCGTTTCAAAGCCTGCGTTCTCGATGATTGCGTTTCCGCGTACCCCACCTGTCCATACAACAGTTGCTGACTTGATTTCTTCTCCATCAGCAAGCACGACGCCTTCCGGTGTGCATTCTTTAATCGGTGTGCTGATTTTGAATGTAACACCTTTGCGGCCCAATACTTCCATCGCATAATTTACTAGCTCAGAATCAAAGCCAGGAAGAACGGTAGGTGCAGCTTCAATGTTGTAAATTTTTACAACAGAAGGATCTACGTCGAACTCTTTGCACAGCTCAGGAATACGGTCAGACAATTCACCGACAAATTCAATACCTGTAAAGCCTGCGCCACCCACAATAAATGTCAGCAGTTCTGGACGTTTTTCCATTTTATATTTTGCGAAGCAATATTCGATATGCTCGCGGATTTCACGTACGCTGTTGATGCTGCGAATGCTGAATGCATGTTCTTTTAAGCCTTGGATACCGAATGTTTCCGGCTCGCTTCCAAGTCCGATAACCAGATAGTCATAAGATAGCACTTCTCCAGATTGGAGGACGACTTTCTTCTCTTCACGCTTAATTTCTGTTACGGTATCTTTGATGAAGTTGACTTTAGTGCTATCTAGCAAACCTTCAATCTCTACACGGCAATCATCCGGATCTTTTGTACCGGCAGCTGGCTCATGAAGCCACGTGGTGAAATAATGGTAATCATGCTTGTTCACCAGCGTAATTTCAGCTTCATTGTAGTTGATTTGCTTTTGCAGACGAACAGCTGTCATTAACCCGCCGTATCCTGCGCCTAGAATGAGAATTTTTGGTGTGCTCATGTTTTCACTTCCACTTTCTTCTGAAATTTATGTTTCACAAAAGCATTGTACCTTTTTTCACTATCTTCCCCTCTAATAAGGGACGTATGCACGAAACCTGCTGCTACCGTTACGATTTTGTTCACATTTTAATCATATATTGATTTACACCTTTTTTCAAGTGAAAATATGCACAATGGGTGCAAACTTACGTGGTTGATTGTAAAACGAATATTTTTACTCGTCAACAATAAATTATTCGCATTTATCGGTTTTTCTTGTGATTATTTCTCTTTCCATTATTTTTTTCCCTCGGTATAATAAAAAGGAATTATCGGCTTCTTAATTTTCGGAGGTGTAGCAAAATGGGTTTAGTAAGGGATGAGAAGGTGTATGAAATTACGGTAATCGGGGGCGGCCCGTCCGGCCTGTTTACAGCATTCTACGCAGGAATGCGGCAGTCAAGCTGCAAAATTATTGAAAGCATGCCACAGCTTGGCGGACAGCTTTCCGCACTGTATCCGGAAAAATATATTTACGACGTAGCGGGCTTCCCAAAAATCCGCGCGCAGGAATTAATTGACCGTCTTAAAGAACAAGTAGCGCAATTCGATACGGAAATCTGCCTGGAAGAAAAGGTTATGTCCGTAGAAAAGAAAGACGATCTGTTCGAGATTACGACAGATAAAGGAATCCATTATTCCCGCACTGTAATCATTACGGCTGGGGTTGGAGCTTTCGAACCGCGCAGACTTGAACTTGATGGCGCCGAAAAGTATGAAAAAGCTAACCTGCATTATTTTGTAGACGATCTAAATAAGTTTGCAGGCCAAAAAGTGGTTGTATTCGGCGGTGGTGATTCTGCAGTAGACTGGGCGCTTATGCTTGAGCCGATCGCAGAGAAAGTAACCATCGTTCACCGGCGGGACAAGTTCCGTGCGCATGAACACAGTGTAGAAAACTTAATGAAATCAAAAGTAAACGTACTTACACCATATGAACCGCACGCAATCGAAGGCGATGACCGTATCGAAAAAGTCGTGCTGCGCAACAGCAAGACCGAAGAGCTGGTAACCGAAGACGTGGATGCCGTCATCGTCAACTTCGGATTCATCTCCTCCCTCGGTCCGATCAAAGACTGGGGACTTGAGCTTGAAAAGGGATCCATTACCGTCAACTCCAAAATGGAAACCAATATCCCTGGCATCTATGCAGCCGGTGATGTAACGACATACCCAGGTAAAATCAAGCTGATTGCTGTCGGATTCGGTGAAGCACCAACCGCTGTGAACAACGCCAAGTCTTATATGGACCCGGGCGCTAAAGTACAGCCGGCACACAGCTCCAGCATGAAAATGTAGAGGAATATTCTATCTTCTTATAGCCCGCGATCTGCGGGCTTTTTCTATATAGCTTTTCCATGTATACATCCCGCTTGTCAGGCAGAATCTAAGCAAAAAAGGATGTGACTTTGCATGGCAAGAAGCACGATTTATACTCTGTACATGATAGCCGTTATTGCCTTAACCATCGGCGTCCCACTTATGCTTTATTATGGCAGCAATGACAAGCTCGCCGGCATGCTGGCCGCCGTCCTATCCTTTGGTGTACTCGCCAGCTATGTTCTCTACGGCAACCTGCTTAACCGAAGAAATTAGCAAGGAGGAGCATACGATGTCGATGTGTCCAATCTGCAACGGCTTCGAGCATGTTCAGTATGCCTGTCCTGCTTGCCAATGGCAGATGGAAGACGCCGGAAAGCTAGAGACATTTTACGGTCCGTACAGCCCTTATGAGGAATGGGGCGATGTTGCGATGACGAATGGCTACCTTGACCAAGCCGAAGGGCAATGCATGCACATCTTTAGCTGTCCGCACTGCGGGCTTGAAATCACCACAGGTATCGAGGAGATTACGGTTTTGTAGGCAGACAATCCGCATAAAAAAAGCGTCTGAATGCTTTGTTCGGACGCTTTTTCCTCATTATTTCTCCGTTACTTTTCTCGCTTCCGTATATCGTTTGTTTACATCATCCCAATTTATTACGTTCCACCATGCCTTACTATACTCTCCTCGCTTACTCTTATACTTCAAATAATATGCATGTTCCCATACATCAAGCACAAGTAGCGGAATCACACCCTGCTGAGTCAGATTCTGATGCTTCTCAGCCTGCAAAATCTCTACGCGGCCAGCCTGCGGAATCCATACCAGCATCGCCCACCCAGACCCCTCCACTTTCTCTGCCGCAGCAGAGAAGTGCGCTTTGAACTTGGTAAAATCGCCAAATGTGCGGTTGATCTCTTCGGCGATGACGCCATGGGCGACTCCCCCGCCTTTCGGCTTCATATTGTTCCAAAAAATTGTATGCAAATAATGACCGGAGCCATGAAACGCAGCTTCTCTTTCCCAATGCTTAATTAGGTCATACTTGCCGGCCTCACGCGCTTTCTGCATCTCCTTCTCTGCTTTGTTCAACCCATCTACATACGCTTGATGGTGTACATCATGGTGCAGGCGCATGGTCTGTGCGTCAATGTATGGCTCCAGCGCATCATAAGCATACGGAAGCGGCGGTAGCCTATGTTCTCCAATCGGAATCGTTCTCTCTCCGGACTGCGTCTGTATGTCCGGATGCGCAGAGACAGAATTGGCAGACATGTATTGAGCACCGTATGCAAACGCAGACGAGAGCAAGACGGCGGCAACTGTTCCCCATACTATTCGTTTCATTGCTGTCACTCCTGTAATAGGCTGTAATTTTTTGCATCAGCCATAATGTACTTCATCTGTTAACATGCGCCAATTCTTCATTATGTATGCTTTATTTTTATTTTAGCATTCGCGCTATAAGAGCCATTATATTTAGAAAGGAGATTATCAATTGACGGAACTATCAAATATCTCACATAAAAAACCCGAATGATGGACTTTCTTCAAAGTGTCTATCATTCGGGTTATAGTTAACTATTCTGAATACAGAGATTTTATGTTGGCAAATTACTTTTCTGTTGTAGGCTTGTAGTGTCCGGGTATGCTTTTGGATGAAATGGCCAATCGGTTCCAGCCATTAATCGTGATAATTATGGCGATGAGATCGATATATTGTTTTTCATTAAAATGAAGGCGGACCCGCTCATACAGATCATCTGGTACACCGTTCGCTGAAATGGTTGTGACTGCTTCCGTTAATTCTAGCGCTGCCCTTTCCGCTTCAAGATAGAATGGTGACTCACGCCAAGTATTCAAACAGTAAATTCTTTGTTCGGTTTCACCATTTGCGCGGGCATCCTTTGTGTGCATATCCAAGCAGTACGCACAGCCATTGATTTGAGACGTACGAATTTTAATCAATTCGATTAATTTGTTATCAATTCCCGTTGTTTTCTTGTACTCCTCCAATTGACTCATTAACCTTACAAATTCCCGATTGGTCCTCATGTAGTTAATGCGCTGCTCCATGTCTATCTCCTCCATTACATCATTTTGGATTTTCACTAATAAGACAAAATAGAGGATTGATTTGTGACATAAAATATAGGGAGCCTCGCATTGAGCTCTCAGTTTATCCTTATTAAGGAACTGGAATATGATTTAATTTATCCGGATTTGAAACAATAAAGATCCTCTGGATATTTTTTTGTTTTGAATTTAATTCAAAGCAGATGACTTTAACAGGATGCCCCTCTTTTACTTGCAAGATTCCTTTCTGACCATTGACCATCACCGGAAGAAGTTCTCCTATGAAACTTCCTTTAGCGGAAATTCCTTTAAGAAAGGCAGATACGCGCTGTTTGTTTACAATTGGATTTAATGCAGCAATCACTTTTCCTCCGCCGTCGGTAACAAGTACAACATCTTCTGTAAGAAGATCAATAAATTCTTCAAAGTTTCCAGTCATTGATGCTTTTATGAATGTCTTTGCCAAGATATCAACACGTTCCGTATTCTCCAGATGGACAGGGATATCATTCTTTAATTTTCGCTTAATACGGCTGTAGATTTTTCTGCAATTCACTTCAGTCTTTTCCAGTATACTGGCAATATCCTCATAGTCATAAGCAAACGCTTGTCTAAGAACGAACACTGCTCTTTCGACAGGTGACAGTTGTTCCAGCAAAACGAGAAAGGCATACGAAACTGCTTCCTCTGTTATAATCTTATCTAAAGGCAGATCTGTTTGATGTACCCGAGGCTCAGGCAACCAAGGCCCTGTGTAAATTTCTCTTCTCTTACGGGCTGATTTTAAAAAGTTTAGACAGCGATTCGTCGTCACTTTCGCAAGATGTGCCTTTAAGTCCTTAATTTGATCGGTGTCAAGCTTAAGCTGAAGGAATAGATCATGAACGATATCTTCTGCGTCGGTGACTGATCCAAGCATCCGGTACGCAATGGAAAAAAGAAACGGTTGATATGTCTTATATAATGTATCCAACTCCATCACTTGTTTCACCTATTTTCTGTTACATTTATTCTCAAGTTTATACGATTTGCAGATCGAGGAATATCCATAGAATGTATAAAAAATTTGGGAACTGTTTCCGCATCTTATCAGATGTAAATCGTTAAACCTATGTTTTATTGAATGATGAACTTTTCAAAAATTAAAGGAAAAGCCTGTTTGCATTTTGTAAATGATTATATAATATAACTCCTAAAATATGTAACGTAGTAAGCGTACCTTTCGAGATAAAAAGCAAAGGAGGGATCTTCTTGGAAATACAACCCAGTAACACATAAACTAAAAGAATTAGAACAGCGAATTGAAAAGCTCGAAAACAAAAATAGAAATAGCCATTCAGATTGAATGGCTATACAGTAGTGTGGAAAACTCATACGTTTCTCTATATTTTGAGAAGCGGCATACACCGCTGCTTAGCTTGCTTCTATTATTGCGGAATGTTTCCTCCTGCTACACGATCCCCCGCATTACCAGCCGGATCGGACTTCATATCATCTTCATCCGCATGAATAATGATCGCTTTGCCCAAGATGGAATGAGCATCCCCCGGTTTTAGATTGGCCCGATTCACCATAAACTCGGCTTTACCTGTTCCATCCTCTTTTACTTCCAAGTTTGGCATATCCGCGACATGATGTCCTTCTGGATTCTCTAATCCATGCTTTTTATTGTCCGGGTTAAAGTGACCGCCCGCTGACTTGAAGTCATTTTTCACAAACGCCTTCTCATGCACATGGAAGCCATGCTTGCCAGGCTTCAGACCTTGGACTTCCACTTCCACCTTGACGCCTTCCTTCTCTTCCGTCAGCACCGCATGGCCAATCCGTTTGCCTTTGGCATCTACGATATGGACATACGGCTTATCGATCGAGATTGCGGAATGCATACCGTCCCAATACACCTGATGTCCTGTCGCTTTAGAGAAATCCCGTACTGGAACATACGCCGCACCGTTATGAACAAGTACTTGTTTTTCCCCCATCGTTTCTTCTTTGCCGCCTGCATAAATAGAAAAGGAGGCCGTATCCACCGTTAATGAGGCTGCATAAGCTGCCCCGCTTGAGAGTACCGCTCCCGCTACTACTCCTGCCATGAATTTTTTCATAAACTATGTATCGCCCCTTTCATGTAAAAAATACAGTATATATCCTCTCCTTCCTCTATTTATCTGAGGTGAAACATTTTTCAAAATAATTCGTGCCTTTGTCATAAGTAATGGATCTAACGAGATACAACCCGTCTCATCAACCTCAAGTAGATGTATGCTTCCTGTGTATTTTTTTGAATCATTTGTGTACTTGCTTTGACATAAAAAAGCACCCCTAAACGTATCCAAAAATACGTCAAGAAGTGCTCATGTACGCACTCTTTAGTCGATTAGCACTCTTCCGGTACACCTTGATCGTCACGTGTACGGAATGAGGAACCGCACCCGCAGCTCGCTACTGCATTCGGATTTTCGATGGTGAAGTATCGTCCGTAGTAAAATACGATACCTTAGCGTTATCCCCTACGATAAACTAACGGTCATTGTACGTTCATATAGCGTTAAAGACGATTGTATATTCGCTCAACAGCGACGTATTATCTTCAACGTGTATTGTTACTTCATTATATATGCAGAGATAGGAACGATACAAGCGCAGATTAATGATTCAATAGAAATTTCGCTGTGACCCTTTCTAACTCAAACGCAACTATTCGTTTATCAACTCTCATTCGGTTGTATCTTTGTATATGACGTAATTGAACGATACCCAGTTCGCTAAATTTATAGTTATTATCCTTGTTCTTTTTCCAATCAATTAGTTTATCGAATTTGTTTATACGACGTATAAGTGCCTGATAACTTATCCCGATTAGTTCAGCTGTGTATTGTGCTGAATATATATATTTAAGTTTTCTCATCGCCTGTACTCACCTCATAGATTAAATTTGAAAATTATTCTACCATGAGGGTTGCGTATTAAAACATACGAGTCTCGAACCATTTTTTATTGATTTTTTTGTTTTTTGTAGTATATAATAATCTATTATTATAATTTATAATATTTCATTTTAACGATAACTAACGAAAAGAAAGCGTAACGTGACGAATAAAAAACACTGAAAAGTACGTTTTTAACCTCTACTCTTCTAACGAAACTTTAACGAAAAAACCTCTGCAATGTTACAAAAAAAAAGGCGGCAGCAACCGATATTACCCGATCACCGCCGCTACTACTTATGACTTATTTTGTTAACCCCGCCAACTCCGCCAATTCTTCCGCAATCTCTGCGGCAGATAAACGCTTCGGTCCATCTCCGATTTCATTCGTTGTAACTTCCGAACGATTCACCAGGCGAGCTGTCAGTTTATAGTAAAGCTCTAGCGCCTTAATCGACGCGATCCCGTTGTTGCTCGTCCCTTCAATTAATCGTTTTAGCTGCGCATCTGCTACGCCGCGAAACGAATCGAGCTGACGATCTGCAAGCGCATTGTAATACGCGATAAAGACCGGATTCTCTTTGCGCCAATTAAAAAGCGCGGTGCGTGATACGCCGACCTCAGCGGCAATGTCGTCTAATGTCCTGCGCTCTTTAGTCGGTCGCATTTCGTTTTCAAGCACTAGAAACGCTGCTTTGCGTTGGGGTAGCGTTAATTTCGATTCTAATTCGTTAAACTTCATATTCACTCAGCATCCAATCTAATTCGTGTTTTACTGCGTCATAATCTGCGTTAGCTTTCGCAAGCTCTCGCGCAACCCGCTCTGGATCGGCGATAAGCTCCGCCAACTCTTGCGGGGATAGCGCAGGTATAACTTTTTCGTTCATAATTTCGCTATAGTATTCTGCTATTAACGCTTCAAAGCGTACTGTCATATGAATATCGCTTGCTACGTCTGCTTCGTTCATTATTCCGGCTTGTAGCTTGTTGAAATTAGAGATAATACGCAGGGCTATCCTAGCCTGATCCGCATATTCTTCCGCCACACACTTGCGCAGCATATCCGCTTCCCGATGCATACCCGCAAGCCATGCGTAATCCACTCCGATTTCGTCTGCCGTATGTCCTTTCGCCATAAGCGCGGCCACCCTGACGCTGTAGTCCCGCACCCTCCGAACCTTCTCGGACAAGAGAGCGCCTGCTTCACGTGAGATAAACGGTGCTGGTTCCTCCGGCTGCATTCCCGCCGCAATACGCTCTTGACGGTGTTCTTCAAGCTCGCGATCTAGTCGTTCAATATCTTTCTTGATCTCTTCTATCGTCATACAATCGCCTCCATTAAAAAGAGCCGCGCCATTACAGCGCAGCCCTGTTCGTTTACTTATATTTCATCATCCGGTCTACAATCATAAACGCTTGACCGTTGTCAAACTCTGCAACTGCTACACGATCCCCAACTTTCAATACGTCTTCAAACGTCAACTTAACGAAGTTATACGAAAAAGACGAATACGGCGCTTGTTTATCGTCAGTATCGAGGTAATCCTTTTCCGTTTTATCTCCGAGTTGTCGTTCTTCGTTTTCTACGTGCTCAATCGTCACAATGCGCGAGTGTCGCGTAAGATGTTCAGCAACGAAAACATCTTCCGGATACAGTTCTGTGTTTGTATGATCGAGTCTGATACGTAGATGCGGCGGAGGCGAAGTGACAGTAGCCATAAGTAGATCAACGTCTTTGTTATAGCCGTGTCGCTTCATTAATTGAACAAAACGGGTATATGTGCTGCCTTCCATCACGCCATAGCTCCTCCCGCCATCTCGATTTCTTTAACGATAAGCATTGCAACTTGCCGCGCCTGTTCCGCTGTAGTAGCATTAGAACCGTTTATAGCGACGGAAATATTACCTATATGAAGGCCATGCTTTCCTTGCGAATATCCACGGTTCTCATTCGCTGGAACAACGCGCTCCTCTTTGTGAAGGATCGCTTTATACCCGTCATACGGAACTCTTTCGATTCCGTTGTAGTGCGAGAAAGCGTTACCAAACCAGTTCTTCGTTTTCTCCCACGTAGACGGTTCGTACGCCGTCATTGTTCCACTGCCGTAAATCGGCTTTGGTTGAGGTAGTCGTCCAGTATTGCGATACAACTTCTCCTTCTCCAAGTCGTTACGCGCTTCACTCTTAGCGCTATTAACTACTCTATTCATAGCCCGACCATATGGCGTAGTTTCTACGTTTCGTACCGCTGCTTGTACTTTATCGATTTGTTTCAGCGCACTATCAACGCCCTGGGTAATATACGACATCAACGCTCCGGCTGCCGCTAATCCCGCGGCTCCAAACGCTTTTACAAGCGGTCCGCCCGGCAAAGAGAGTCCAACCATCATACCTGCCAGCGCGGCGCCCATCGGATGTTGCTTAAAATACGTCCCTACGCCGTCAAGCATTCCTTTACCGACCGCACCGCCGATTCCCATTGCCGCGTTCATTACAGCAGACGAAGCACTAGCGATTTTCTCGCTACCTCCGCTATTCAAATAGTTCACAACGCTATCCATGCCGATTTCCGTCATTTTGACGAACTTGTCTGAGATGGACAGTTTGTTCCACGCTGGATCATTATTCAGCTTCGTCACAAACGAATCCAGACCGATGGCGACCTTCTCTAGCCCCCCGATTGCACCGGCGATGATATCGGAACCGAAGTTTTGTAGGCGATTAAATTTTCCGTCTGAGAACATTTTGTCGATGCGATCAAGGATCGGCTTTGCACGTTCCAGACCTTCGAAGCCCATATCGGTTAAGCCCTGGCTAAACTTTTCTTTGACTTGTTCATACTTCGCTAATCCGGATTGGTCGGCTACCTGCTGCCTAAGTTTATCTGTGTATCCGATTCGATTTAGCAACCGATCCATCTCGCGAATGAACGCATCCCCTTCTTTTCCCTTCAACGCGCCAACCCACTTCTTCGGAAGGTTGAAGCGCTCGACAAGCGATACCATATCTCCCGACATCGCTTCACGAATCGAAAACGAAGCCCCCTCTAGTCCTTGCATTGGATTTGAAAGGGCTAGACGTTCAGTTAGCGATGTTAGCTTCTCTACTTGTTTCAAGTCGCGTGTGATGGGAAGATATGCTTTAGCCGAACCGAGAAAATCCTGCAGCGAAAACATGGGGCTTTCTAACGCTTGTTTCTTCATCGTATCGAACAGATTATTTGCTTTCTTGTCGTCTTGCACTAATGCACGAATCGTAATTTTCTCGTATTCCTGCTTTGCTGCAGCTCCTACGGTAGCTTCAAACGCTTTCACCGCGCCCTGAGCCGTCACATATGCGCCAGCAAGCGCCGTGACTCCGGCCACCATTCCGCGAAAGCTCCCGCCCGCTGTTACTGCTGCACCACTCGCACCTGATAGAGCGCCACGTACCGACATAGCCTTCGTTGACAAGCTCGATAGTGCCGACGTAGCATGGCCGCTCGCAGACGTAAACCTTCCAAGTGAGTCGCGTAGTTGTCCGCTAGTGCTACGAAGACGTTTCGTTGCTGTACCGGTTTGATCCATCGCTTTTTCTAGTATGCTTGTTGTTTTTGCTGATGCGGTCATCGAACGAGATACTGCGTCAGTCTCATTCTTAATAACGCGTAGATTACCGGCAGCTCTCCTTGCGGGCTGACTCATATTATCGACGAGTTTTAACCGTGCAACTAAATCGTAAGCCATCCGTTATCACCTCCTGACTAATTCGGGTAGGTGTTTGTCTATTGAAGCTAAACACCGATCCATTCGTTTTATTAAGCGCCGGGACGAACGAGAATGCGGATTTTTAGCGATTATAATCGCACTTTCTAACAACTCATCCGCTCTTTTCGCGACTAATTGAGCTTTCAAGCGCCTATCATTCGCTAGTTCATCGAGAAACTTACGATGCATACCGATACGCAATAAAAATTCCCACATGTCGACAGAACTTTTTGTTTCACGTGCTTTCGCTATCATCTCCGCACATAGATCGGCTATTTCGGATAATCCTTGTTCAACTGGATGTACGTTCATTTGCGTTCTCCTTCCGCAAAACAAAATAGACGCCCGACTAGCGAGCGCCTTGTCCGTTGCACCTACTTAATTTTTGTTACACCGTCGATAACGAACGGAAGCCCGGTATCAATGCTATGTGCCTCGATCCGTCCCTCCATCGCTTTCCGAAGTTCCCCGTCGCTGATGCCGTACGGTTGCTGAATACCGCCGTAGTAGAAGAACGGAGCAAAATCGCGGGCATGCACTTTGTCAATCGAAACGCCTGCTGCTTGTTCTGCTGCATATTGCATATCAACGATTGCTTTGCGCGTATTTGCGTATACTGCTACTGCATGTAGATACTCCGCTTTCTTCTCTGCAATCTTACGCATCGCAGCATTGTATTTCTCGTCTGTCTGCGCTTCTTCCGCCAGTTGGCGTACAATCGACTTTACTTCTGTTGCAGCTTTATCAATACGTTCGTTATAGATATTACCAGCACGCTTTGCAATTTCTTCATACGACGATATCTCCGCCTCTAGTCCGAGTAGTTTCTCGCGCAGTTTCTTCTCTTCCGCCATATTCTTATCAGACGAATCAAGCACGATAGCGTCAATTGCTGCAGAAAGCGCCACTTTCGTCTCAGCAATAGTCCGGCGAATTTCTTCCGCTCGCGCTTCGTGTTTGGCGACTGATTGCGCTTTTTCTTGGCGAATTACATTTACTTTCTCAATAGCTTCCTGTACTTGCTTAGGTAGTGTAATCATTCATCATTTCTCCTTTATTTTAGTCTAATATGAAAAAAGACGCCGGTTATTCCGACGCCTCTTGCGCTAACTCATGTTTAATTTTTGAATACAGAACTATATTGTCTATAGACGAGTGCTGACGAGCAAGTAACTCGGCACTTGATAAGTCTGATTTCGTTAATTGTTCCCCAGAACTGATTTTTTTCATTAGACTAGAGCGAGTTTTAACATAATCAAAATGAGCTTGTTTATGTTCGTATTCGTACATATCAAAACGATCCTTCATAACAGCATACCGCGCCTCATCTACTTCATCACCGGATTCCGCTTTCTCTGCTAATTCTCTTACATACTGTTCGCTCGGATTGTCAACGAACTGTGTATCCTCATCAAAAAGGGCTTCAACCAATTCGTTGTAAGCCCGTTCCTTTATTTTGTATTCAGCTATTTTTTGAGAATTTCCACGTGACATAGTTTTTAGCTTTTTCAATTCTACAGCTGTGATCGTTAATTTCATTACTAATTCACTCCTTTTAAAGATTTAGGATACTGTCTGTTCTCTAGCTCGTATAAATCGTTATCTGTGATAAAGTAGCGTTCAATATCGGTGCGATAAGCAAATTCAATCGACTGCAGTTTATACTGATATTTCTCGCTAACTTCACCAATAACATAGCTCTTTTCCGCGTTAAATTCAGCAATAGTAGCATGATAGTCTAGAACCGCATTAGCAAATGCTTTCTTCGTTTCAAGTAACTTTTCGAGGACGGCATCGAATCGCTTCTTACGAAATTGCGGAACGAAATCTTTGTTCCAGGAGTCAACTACGTTCTGCGCTGTAATTTCCTCAGGGACAATATTTGTATAACTTACACGTTCCAAATTGCGTCGCTCATACGCTGTAATTGCAGATGCTACCTCTTTATCTAGCGCATCTAGTTCAGCGTCCTTGTTTTGACCGCTGACTAATGATTCGCGAAGCATTTGCTCATACTTTGCTTTAAGAGCTTGAACAGTTTCTAGTGCCGATTGCTCCCGTTTTAATAACTCCTGATGTGCAGACGCGCGACTTTCCTTCTGAGCAACAAACTTATCTAACATTTCAAATTTCATACTTTCCATCTCCTTCGATTTGTTTTAATATCTTACGAATAGCTCCAACTAAAAAAGCCCGCCATCTCGGAAGCGGCGGCTTTGTTACTAGCAATTTAATATCATGCAGTTCTTTCAGAATGTCAGCGTTATACCCGATTGTGTATCCTGTATCGGCTGTGTCACTTGTATGCTTAATAACTCCAGCCACTCCTGGCGTTTGTAGCGATAACAAATATAGTCGATTGTCGCTCGTCCAGAGTTCAAACGATTCTACACCGTTCCGTTCCGCTAGTTCTCGGATGATTAGCAGCGAAAGTTCATACGATTCAAACGGTAGAATCAACTCGTCTAGGCGCTGTCCGTCTTGATCGTAAAGAACAGCGACAAGAAACGGACTAGCTTCGATTGTCTCAACGTTAGCAATGATTAGCGGGCGCATTATCTATTCCTCACTTTCTCGGCTTTCTGCGACCGTCACCGATCAAAGTTGGTAGCATTTTCAACGCTCGTTCTTTTGGAACATCTCTTGAAAAACAAAAATTCCGTGTACATCCGGATTCGTCTGTAATCTTAGCTGTATAATGCTTTTCATATCCGTATGGTTCAAGCCACTCAATCTTCATTCATTTATCCTCCCTTTGTGTACGTTTAGACACCACTAAATAGATAATGTAGGGTAATCCTATTCACTACTAAAACAGCAAGCAATACAGGGTAAATACGGCGCTTATACGGCGTGATTTTCGTCCGAAATGTACACACTTTCCCGTATATTTCTCATGTTATTTCTATTGCGTTCTCGCCGTTTAGCTTCTCTACAATCGGTACAATATTTCTGTCGATTAGACTTCCGCAAATACTTCGTGCTACACCGTTCGCAGCGGTCTATTGCGCCGTCTGTATGCTGCGTTTTGATTCCGAATGAAGCGAAGTATGATGCCGCTAACACCTGATCGCTCGGAAGCACATGTGTCTCGAAATATTTGCAACGTTGGTTTGCGCAGTTGTTAAAATACAAACAGCGAGGGTCCCCGCCTGGTTCGATATGGCAGCCGTTCTCACCGTTGAAGGTTGCGCAATGATCGTGTGCATATCGCTGGATCGTCTTTTGTAAATCGTTCATTCTCTACCCTCGCTTTGTAAATTCGTAATAGATGCTCTTAATGCGCTGCAACTTACTTTCGTTTAATTCCAACGCTTCAATCAAATCCTGTCTCAATCTATCAGATAAAGGGCGCTCACCCTTTTCTACGCGATGTAGATGCGACTTTGAAACACCTACCAATACTCCTAACTCGTCCAGACTGAGACGGTACACAAACCTAATCTGATGCAGTGTGTCTGCATTAATTGTCATTTCACCATCCTCCTCTAATTTGTCGCGGCAATAAAAGTTGCCTAAAATGCACAAAAAGAAAGACCCAATCTGTTCTTATCCAGATTGAGCCTATCCTTCTTCACTATTACAGGAAATTATTCTGCAAAATCGAACGCCAATTCTCACTTGTCCTATTCGCATTTTTCCACTTACTAGCCTCCATTTCTTCCGGTGTAGTTTCGCTCAGATTATACGTCAACACACTGTTTGGTTTATGGTCTGACTCTGCAAATCTAACTTTTACCTTATGCGTACGATCTGAATCAAGGGTAGGCGCAGCTTTTTTAATTCGACCTCCAATCTCTTTTAAATCGTTTTTCATCGGAAATACCTGGTACGGTATCTCTATTTCCTTATAAATATCCTGTAATGTTCCTTCACGATAACTTTCGTAATACTTCACAGGTAAAAGTGTCCCGTATTTACGCAAACGTGCTGTTGCAACCTTTTGTTCATTAGCGCAGTGTGTACTGCAGTACCTCTTTCGCTTGTGCTTTAGATAAAAAACTGTGTTACATTTCCAACAGCTACAAACTGCATAATTTGGATTTGTCAACGCAGGGATATCGCCTGCTACTGTTTTTATGTAACTCCGCTCTATCTTCTCCCACTCTTCGCGTGTTCTCTCCCCGTTCCGCTGCTTCTCTTCATCTCTTTTAATGTTTTCCTCGATATAAAGAGTCTTATCACCGAGGAAGGTAATGTGTTTCCAAAAATCGCTATACTGAACGCGAATTGCCTTATCTTTCTTTTCTGACTTCGTATTAGTTAGCAAGTCTCGTTTCTCAATTTGAGCAAGATATTCTTCTGCAAGGTTCTCGCATTCATCGTTGAATGCTTTAATGTCCACATACTTAGCGTTTGCTTTCTTTTCTAAAGCTCCTGCGTCTTGAACAAAATAATAAATAAGTGGTGTCTTCATTTTTACAGCCCTCCCATAATTAGATTTCATACTTCGCCCACGATTTTAGCAACGAACGCATTCGGCTGGACGGCAGGTATAGGCTAATCGGTTGGCCTTTGCGAATACGCGACCGCCATACCCATTGCAGAAGATCAGATACAGCGAATAGGTCTTGATCGACAGATACTCCGTTATCTTCAAAAAATACACGCTCAATCGGATGGCAATATCGGTTGTACACGTAGGCAAGCGCCCACCTATCCGCATACTCATTCGTTGCGCGTAGATTACATGCCGTAAATGCTTTAGAGTATCCTTTTCCGGACAAGTCACTCCGCCGTTCTTTAATCGTTGTCCACATAATCTCGTTCGACTTAGCTTTCACGATGTTACGGAAGTAATTTGATATCGCTTTTTTCAGTCCCTCCCGTACGCTCTCATTAGCTCTACTGAGCCAGGTTGTACTAAGCGCGTTAGACCGTTCAGCCACGTCATTCAGTTTCCCTTCGTATAATTCAATCAGCGACATAAGCTGCTCTCGTCTCTCTGCCATCCGATCATATTTCGTTAGTTCATATGCTCGTCCGTTGTGTCTGACCGCATGAAACTCGTATTCTAGCCCATGTAAATCATAGTAATAGCGCTGTACCTGAGCATTAAATAGATACGTCAGTACATAAACATCCGCAAACGCCTGGAACACACGCGGAGGAAACGCCCATAGTAAAAAACTGCCTCGATGGATAAATAGGTTTCCAGCCCGCGCTAGAAGTTTAATGTCGCTAAACCTCCCGTCCGTATATCCGTCATATATCCAGTTCACGCGGTTTTCTACTATTTCGATGTACTTCGAGTCTAAGAGCGCCCTTATGTCGTGATTACCGATATTAGCTCGCTCGATTACGTCCATAACTTCGTCCAGAATGAGCGTATATCCGCTGTCAGTTAATAATTCGATTAGCTCGTCATCTGCCGTTTGGAATAGCGAGTGCGTTGCCGCAATATCCTTGCCAGCGACGATTAGCTCTTTCAGACTCCGCAACTTCCGTCCTTCGCTGTTATTATTATTAGGTTGGATAAATGTACGGGATTTAACCGAAGTAATGATTCGCTGCACTTCGTCCAGGTACGGCGTAATGTAGATGAATTTTTTGTACATCGGCGCATCTTCAATATACTGTAACGCCCAGCTCGTCTTGCCTGCGCCCATAATCGAATCAACAATTTTAATCATATTCATCCGTTCCTCCCTCTCCGCTATTCGTACACCAAGCGGATCTATCGTTTTATTAGGCGAGAGATACCGCCGATAAGATAAGTACAAATAATACCGAAATAGTAAATAGCGGTGGTCTTACTTATGCGAAATAATCGTTAATATAGACGATAGTGGAGTCCCGATTTTGGACGACACAGCAAGCCGCTTGCGGCGCGCTAGTAATAGTCCGCAGAATGACTCATTCTCCGTTACTATTGGCGCTTCTGTTATAACGGGCTATCGCCCGACTCTGCGCTTCGTTTCACTTCGCTTGAGTAACCGTCCATTTCGTTTAGCACTTTTTTATATACTCTTTTTAAGGAAATCGCGAAAAAAGCCAGTAATGACGCGGGTTTCAGCATTCGTTTAGCACTTTTTTGTGCTAGGCGTAATTGCCGGTATAAAGCGGAATAACTCGGTTGGTGTACGATTGGTGTTTATACCGCAAACCTATTCGCCTTTAAAAAGTCATACGCTGCCTTTACTTTTATAAACGCCTCATTATTACCGCCAGTATCCGGATGAACTCGCTTAACCGTTTCTCTGTACGCTTGTCTTACTTCACGAGGGCTTGCGGCAAACCTAACGCCCAATGTATAGTAAGCTCCTGTTAAATCAGTTCCGCCCTTATATGCCGAATCTCCGAATATACGATCAGCAAAGTCGAAACCCTGAGACTTATCCTCTGGAACTGCCTCCGCAAGTTCTAAAATCGCTGCGATTTTTTGCAATCTATCATCGTTGTTATTAAGCCTACGTATCGCATCCGTAACTGAGCGTTTTAAATCCGATTCTCTGGATGAAGTATCGCGCGATTTACCGGAAAGCAATCGTTTTACCTCTCGACGTTCCTTCGTGTTCATTTCAGTGATTTTCTTACGCTGACCATTAGAAGGAATCGTATGAAGTTCCTGACGTAATTCTTTTGGAAACGTGGCTAGATCGTACAACAACTCTACGTTCCCACCGTCTTCTAAATCGTTCGTCAACGAACGGAATAAAGGATCGCTTTCGTACACTTCGTAAATAGCGATATATTTGCGAGCCATTGGCGGTGAAATCTTTACGCTTTCTTTTAACCAACGCTCCCATTGCCCGTGTATTAAACGGTTTTTCTTAACATGATTGAGGCGTCTACCGATTTCATAGATAGACTCACCGGCTCTTTTCTTATAAGAAACGATTTCTTCCGTAATCACTTCTATTCTCATAGAGAGTGTCATATTATCTCCTCCTTAAATTAATTGATGTACCGCGCCAGTACCTCCGACAGCACCCGCAGATTCTCCGGTTTCATTTCGCTATGTCCGTTCAGCCAGCGACTAAGTGTGACCCGATGTATACCGGCCTTCTGCGCTATGATTCGATGCTTCATTCCCTCTCGTTCGATAATTTGCGTTGCTTGTGCGCGTGTTAGCGTCATTACGCACCCCTCCGTTTTATCGTTTTGTAGCGTGTAAGATAAAAGAAAAGCGCCTATACTGGACTAGACGTAGATTCCGGAAATCTCGCGCAGGTTAAGCGGAAATTTTTTCGTTCTCATAAGGTAATACGTCTGCCGCGAACGATCTCGCTAAACTTTTGCGAAATTTTTATAAAAAATACGAAACTTCGTTCGCATACCTTTCGTATAAGATGGAAGAAAATAAAAAAGCGCCAGGTTGCAGCCTGACGCATGAGTCACGACGTTCTGCGATAGCCTATCCCGTGAACGTGCGGTAGTGATATGTACGATTGCCGTCGTCATCTCACCCGTTGATATGTAAGTAGGCGCTTGTTGCCGCAAACACCCACCGTGTTATAATGTAACCGAGCCGGAACAAGGTTGCCGCCAAGTCCCGCGCTTATTCGATTAGCTAGCGTTGCAGCGCTTGTTAGTCGGATGCAATATCGTAAACTTCGTCGTTCCTTCGGTCTAGTCGTGTGGTGAAGTACTCGTAGATGCTCATACGCTTCATTCGCCGCACGATTCGCCGAAGGTACGCCGCATCATCTTCGCCTGGACGCGGATTATATCCGAGACATACATACGATTTCTGTACGAATACACCTTCGCTATTGGTCGGAATAATCTCGGCTAGTGACGTTGTTTCGTATTCGTGATCGACGTAGATTGCGAATCTATCGTCAATCTGCAGACCGTGACACACTTCGAATACGGTTGGCTCTCCGTCCATCGTCGCACTGAACGATTCTACTAGAATTACCACATTGCGCATTACAATCGCTCCATCAATTCGATTACATCCGCAATCAACTCGCGATACCCTTCCGCTTCATCTAATTTGCACCCGTTTACCGCGTACCAGGCGACTAGTTCTACCGGTTTCATATGAACGAATACCTGCGTATCTTTCGCGGCTACTCTACGCACGAACAATTCATATAATGCGTCTACATCCGCTGATATACAACCGAGCGAAAAACGACCGTCAATGCCGATTGATTGCGCCGCATCCGGTGATAACGTGAATAATGGTCGCTGCATACGCGGGAATTTTACGTTGTACCAACCTGCGACTGTCTTCGTATACGATACGGTTGCTTTCGGTGACTTTGCGAAGTTAAACGGGATGAATCCATCTTCGATTGATTGCGCTACTGCTACTGACATAATAAATCGCCTCATTTCGTAAATTTTTTCAACGTCAAACATAACATTTGCATACATTAAGTTCGCGTTTGTATACTTATAGTACATTTTATTCTTGCGCATGTCAAATATATCCGAACTAAAAGTACGTAATTGCGAAACTTTCGTCTATTCATTACGTAATTGAGGTATAATAGAGAGTACGGAGGTCATGTAAATATGGAGGAATCGAGAGAAAAGATAGCACTGACGTTGAAGCCGTCATATAAACCTTTGCAACACACATTAATTGATCGCGGAAAAAAGAAACAGGACTTGCGAGATGATTTAGGACTATCACCGTCAACTCTTGCGAAACTTACTAATGAAAAGTTTGTTATGCTCGATATTATTGCAAAGATATGCCAGTACTTAGATTGTAAAATTGAAGAAGTAGTCGAGTTTGTTCCAGACGCAGAAACAAACGACAAATAAGCCGCTAGGATAACGTATCCCTGGCGGCATTTTTATTTTCGAGACTCCTTCGCCTGCTCCCGTATCTCCTTCGCATCAGCGACGCTTGTAGTGCCTACTACGTCCTCTCCGCGTAATGTCAGTAGTGAGCGTTGTTCGTCGGGCGTAAGATACGCTAACTGCTCGGCAGCCGTTGTTCCGAGCTTACCGGATGATACTAGCGTTTGAATTTCGAGGATGAGGTCGTTGAGTTTTAGGAGTCTACGCGTTGTCTTTTCTGACTCTCCGATTGTTTCCGCTATGTCTGCTGCTGTTTTCAAGCGGCCATTTTGTCCACTTGATCTATCTCCACCGTGCTTAATACCGAAATACTCCTTTAGAAACGCCGCAATACGTCCCTTTTTTATCGGATCATGTTCCGCCTCACCTCGCCTCTCTACGTTTTCTGCGATTAAGAGGTACTCCGCTTCCTACTCTTCGCCTGCCCTACCGCTTCCTCTGCCTTCTGTGCGTGTCCTCTCGCGCCTCATTTAGCGCCTTCTTGACTTCGCGTAACTCCCGTACAGTCATTTCATCTACCGTCTTTTCTTCGCCGGTGGACGGGATTGTGTGCGCTGTAGATACGAACTCTTGACGGTCGATTTCGGATGGTAGTTGTATGAGTTCAAATATTTTCGACGAGTGTAACGACGTCGTTACATCGTTGAACTGTTCGTATGATTGTATGAACCTATGCGCCTGCATTCTAGTGAAGTCTACATGTTCCGAAAGCCATCGTATCCACCCACCTGCGTTCTCGCGCTGTTCCGCCAGTGCGCGTTCTTTTGCGTCAATGCTGTCAGGCTTAGCATCTCTTACATGTTTTAGCCTCCTCCCGATTTCGAAGATAGCGTTACCTGCGATCTGTTTATACGAGTTTATTTCTGCTGTTATTACGGTTATATCAGGTTAAACGAAAAGGAAAAACGTCCTGACCGAAGAATTATATCGTATAGGAAAATAATACCTAACGAAAGGAGTGAGCGATATGAAACGTCTAGTACCTACGGTATGTGCCGCTGTGCTGGCGCTATCAATCCCGGTAACAACGAATGCCGCACCGTATCCAACTGACGACATGTTCCGTGATGATGCGCCGAATACCGAAGATATCTTACGTACGCAGGTACAGAAAGAACTCGGTAACGATACGTCAGATACGCGCTATCTCGACCCGAATTACGTTATTGACGAAGATGAGGCGTTATTAGACGAAGAAGAAACAGCGTATTGGTATGCGCCGACGTACGTTGACCGTGAGTATATCGTCGTTGCGGTAAATCCGAAGCTGAAGCGGTATATGGTAAAGAGTGTCGAGCCGACTCCGGTAAAGATGAAGCAACACGTTATATTTACGCAGGAATGGTTGATTACGGGTGAACCGTTGAAAAAAGGCGAACGCGTGTGGTTGACGTTTGACGAGGATGAATCGGACGGTATCGATTCGGAGCGTAAAGACGGATTAGTGTACGTAACGCCGCAATGGGCGCTGGAACTGCCAGTAGCGGAGGAGTAAACGAAGAAAAGCGCCATCTTTCGGTACATTCCGTTAGATGGCGCTTGTTTATTCGTATAAAGGGATTGAACATTGAGAATACTTATAAAAAAAGAAACGGAGGTATTTTCGATATGAAATGTCGTGATTGCGGAAACAAAGGAGCTGCTGATAAGCGATGGGGCCTTTGCGCAAAATGCTATAAAATACACAAGAATTTTGTAAAAGGCTTTCCGAAACTTAAGCGTAAGTAATAACGCCATTCTCTACAATCGGAATAACCCGTCTCTTATCTGGCGCCTCATACTTCGTCTGTAGATAGTCGATAATGTTCGTATTGTTAACGCATAGGTCGATAATGTCCGCAGCGAGTACCGTTTTCGGAACGCTACAGGCGAAAGCTAAGCGTTCGAGTTTATCGTGAGTATCAGCGGACAAAGCCGGATTGACTCGCGTCTTCTTATCGCTACGTACTTTACGTACCTCTCCCCCACTGTTTCGCATAAAAACGCCTCCCTCAAGCGATTTATCTCCGGAAATGATTTAACGGGTAAATGCGTAAACCATTTACGTTAAGGAGTATATGCGTAAACAAGCCGCATATTACCGATCAACCCCCGAGTTAAAAAATATTGTGCGCAAATTGCATACACCAGGCGCAGGGTTTTTAAAAGGGGGGGCTTGGGGCCGCGTCACTCTTCGCAAAAGAAAAACGCCAGCTCATTTGCTGACGCTATCCTTACGATTATTAATCGCTCTATATAACGTTGCTTTACTAACATCGGTAGCTTCGACTATCTCCGGTACGGTCAAGTCACCTGCGTCATATAATGCCAATGCCGTAGCAATCTTCGTCTTGTCTGTTTTCGGTCTACCTCCGACTCTACCACGCGCTCTAGCCGCCTGTAAGCCCGCCTGTGTACGCTCTGCGATAATATCCCGTTCCATCTCCGCAAGTACCGCCATCATACGGAACATAGCTTTACCAACCGCTGTAGACGTATCTATGTTATCTCGGATACTGACGAACTCAACACCGCGCTTCTCTAGTTCAGCCGTTAGCTCTAACAGCTTAAACGTTGAGCGACCGAGACGATCTAACTTATATACGACAAGCGTATCACCGTTACGTAATGCGTCCAGGCAACGTTGTAGCTCCGGCCTATCGTCTCTCTTACCGCTCATCTTCTCGGTGTAAATACGTTCGCATCCGGATGCTTTTAAGGCGTCCATCTGCATATCGAGGTTTTGATCCTGCGTTGATACGCGCGCATATCCGATTTTCATACGTACCTCTCCCTTATCGTTTCTTTATTCGCATCGTATCATAAACGGAACCTTATAGCAACGATAATATTGAAACGAGTTTAGGAACGGTTAACAAGTGATAAAGCTAGATAGCAACGGTACATTTACGACCGTATCATTAATAATCGTTTTTGGAACTGATAGATGCGTTAACCCCTGAGTTTTCGAGGCGGGCGTCCATCAGGAGCGTGCAGCGGATGTAAGGAGCGTTATTCCACGTATCGGCAATCGTCGGCAACCGGTAGCACTAGCGACAACCCGCGTCATATCAACGTTTATTAATGTTTTACCGCGTTAAGGCATCACTTAACACGCATAGCTTTATTACGTTAGCATCGCGCGAATAAGCGCCAGTTCCTCTTCGTACGACATAGCGTTCTCTTTCGCCTGCTGTGCTGCTATCCGTTCATGCTCCATGCGCTGCCGTTTCTGATCCGCTACCCATGTCGGAAGGATATCGGACTTATTCGCCTTGGCTGCCCGTTGTTTCTTACGAGATATATCGGATGCCTTCGCTTGCTCGAACGTACTGTGAGCGCCTGTATACGGTTTAGACGATGCTTTATGCGTTGACTGCTTGCTCGATGCGTTAGAACGGCGCTGACAACCGGCAATCGCTCGCTGTATCGCTGATTTGACGTACGCAACGATATTACCGACGCTGGCGACGTATTTCTTAATACGATCGAGAACAGGCTGACGTTCAACAGCCGGTAACTTTTCTTCGTCTGCTATGCGGTTGAATACCGTGTCTAAATCATCATCGTCTTTATTCGTTTCTTTAGCTTCCGTAGGTTCCTTAGATTCGGCGCTGGAAAAAGCGGCTTCATTCGTTGACACGCCTACGCTTTCACCGTTTTCATGTTTGGAAAAATCGGTGGAAACTTCTGCGCAAAAGTCCGGTAAGATAAACGGGTGCAAGACGAAGAAGCGCAGCTCCATCCCGCTTACTTCGATGACTTTACGCTGTCCGATACGTAGTTCTTCGAGACGAGCGAAGATATTGCGGATTGTACGCTCGCAAGTACCGAGATTCTTCGCTAATGTATCCGTAGCAAGCCAGCAAACGCCCGGTACAACGACGGAATGCTTAACGATGATATCTAACGCTTCCCTGGCGTTCTTATGCAACCTGCGGCCTGCAGCGAGCTTATGAGCGGTGATATGCTCGTCCATTTCCGTTCTACTTTCGAATGATCTTAGTGTTTGCGCGAAGGTACGATATATACGGCTAATTAACATGACATTTCCCCCGTTAGCACACGGAAGAAAAAGCGAGTCCACTTCGAAAAAAAGCAATACTTAAGAAGCCTTGAATTATCGAATTTTTTTCGATAAAATAAGGTTAGCTAAATATTTCGTAAGTGGTCCTGCGTTGGCGCGCAGGGCTTTTTCTTTTTGTGCGGATTATTTATCTTCTCGTTACTTTCGTGCGTAAACGATTGACTGGCGAATACTTGTCGTGCTGCAGCTTTATGTCTTCGGCAGTCATCTGTATATAGCGCCGAGTCATCTGCAGCGAACTATGGCCGAGTAACAGCGCTAATGTATACGGATCTCCTCCGTTTAGAATGTAATTTCTAGCCGCTGTATGACGCCAAGTATGCGCTGTCGTCCGTATCTCTTTTCCAACTCCGGTGATATCTCCGTAATACTTCAGTCGCTTGTTCATCTGCGTATCACGAAGCTCCTCACCATAACACGAAAGAAAGATTTTCTCCGCATGGGGAAAATGTGTGCGATTCTCCTCCATTAACTCCAACAACAATTTAACTGTTTGGTGCGACAACGGAATAATCCGAGAGCGCCGATTCTTATTAAACTCCGCTCCTAACTCAATGCTGCGCGTTTTAAGTTCAACCGATTCTCTACGCAAAGATAATGCCTCATTCATCCTCATTCCGCTATCCAGTAAAAGAACTTGAAATACATAATCACGGAAGCCTACGTATGTGCGTTGATCGCAAGCACCGAGTAGTTCATTAATCTGCTCGTCCGTAAACGATTGAATCTTATCTATATCCGTTTTCTGGATGCGTATATTATCCATTGGACTGCGCTGAATAAATCCCTCACGCAACCAAAAATTAAATATTGCTTTTAACGCCCGAATGCGCATGTTAATCGTTGCTGCTGACAATCCTGTACCTTGATCGTTCTGAATGTATTTATGGCCTTTAAAACGCGGCGCTTCTACCGTTAAGTAGTTAATGTATTTACGGCATACTTCCGTTGTAACTTCGTGTATATGCTTAACGAGATAGCCATTTTCCTTTAGCCAATTCGTAAAGTACCGCCATGTGTTCGAATAATCCTCACGTGTTCGATTGCGTATTCCTTCGCCAATTTTTGCCGATATAAAGTAATCAAATGCTTGCTGTAATTCCATCGGTTTACAATCAAAGGACTCGAATACTCGTTGCTGGACCGGTTGATTTCGCTTTTTAATAATACGTGTCCCTGCCATAACGCAAAAAGCACCTCCCAACGTATCAGAAAATACGTCAAGAGGCGCTCATACCCTCGTCTTTGTTCACTTCAACGGAGGTATTGTACGCATACCTTTTACAGGTAAATACGTAACCCCCACGCTATAAACTAACGCACATTGTCCGAGTCATTAACGAGGCCAAAACGCTTAGCACTCTTCCGGTACACCTTGATCGTCACGTGTACGGAATGAGGAACCGCACCCGCAGCTCGCTACTGCATTCGGATTTTCGATGGTGAACCCGCCACCCATCATCGATTCTTTATAATCAATCTTCACGCCGTCTAAGAAGCGAATGTCATCCTTCTGTACAACTACTTTGACACCGTGCTCTTCGAATAATACATCGCCTTCCTGCTCTTCATCATCAAATCCCATGCCGTAGGAGAAGCCGCTGCATCCGCCTGCACGTACACCAAGACGTAGAAACAGATTGGCGTTATCTTCACTGGCGATCATTTCTTTAATCTTATTGCTCGCTTGTTCCGTAAGGTTGATCATTGTGAATTCCCTCCTTGTAGGATTGCGCTGTGCAATGCCTCTTTCATAAAGTATACTAAAATTTACTTTTTGTCTCAAGGTTTCTCATATTATTATACAATTATGTTTACTTATCTGAAGTAAGAATTGGAACAGCACACGTCTTGTTGTATCGATCAATTACTTCTATAATAAAAGAATGGTTTTTAAATTATAATCTGTACAATAACCTGAGCGGTACACGCAGACGGCTTTCCTTTGACGGATATGCCTGTACGGCAACATGCCGGTTGAACAAATACCCTATATACTATGCTGCGCGTATTTGATTAGTCTGACCTGAGGGGGAAAAAACATGAGTGTATTTACCAAACCATTTATCCAAGATGAAACGCTGCTGCCAATCATCGAGAAAGTGGAAGCTGGGGAGCGCCTTACATTTGAAGATGGTATGACTTTGTACAATTCCAATGATCTATTGACCATCGGACAGTTGGCAAACCATGTAAACCTAAAAAAGAACGGAAATAATGTCTACTTCATCGAGAACATGTACATTAATCCAACGAACGTATGTGAAGCGAACTGTAAGTTCTGCGGCTTCCGTCGGGACCCTGGCCAAGAAGGCGCCTATACGATGAACATGGAAGAGCTGCTTGCCTATGTAGAGAAAGGGTACACCTCTACGATGCGTGAATTCCACATTGTTGGCGGCCACAACCATACTGTGCCGTTTGATTATTATCTTGATACGGTTCGCACGCTGAAAAAACATTATCCTGATGTAACCATCAAAGCCTATACAGGTGCAGAGATTGTCTTCTTCGCTCAAATGACGGGCATGACCGAAGAAGAGGTGCTAAAAGAGCTGATTAAAGCCGGCCTCGATACGCTGCCTGGCGGCGGCGCAGAAATTCTTACTGAAGAATACCGTTTAAAAATGAGCCCGGATAAAGCAAGCACGGACGAATGGCTGAACGTCCACCGTCTTGCACACAAACTCGGTCTCAAAACGCATGCAACCATGCTGTACGGATCAATCGAAAAGCTGGAAGAACGCCTCATTCACATGACGCGCCTTCGTGATTTGCAGGATGAGACGAATGGGTTTATGGTGTTTATTCCACTTGCGGTTCAGCCGAAAAAAGCGACCGCTTCCATCAAACGCCGCACATCTGCAGTGGATGATATGAAAACAATGGCAATCAGCCGTCTGATGCTGGACAACTTCCCGCATATTAAAGCATACTTTATCAATATCGGAACACAACTGACCCAGATGGCACTCTCCTTTGGCTCTTCTGATGTACACGGCACATTGGTTGAAGAACGCATCAGCCATGCGGCAGGTGCTCTGACACAATCCGGTCTGACACGTGATGAGCTACTTTGGCTGGTTAAAGGCGCAGGGAAACAACCAATCGAACGCGATACGTTCTACAATATTATTAAAAAATACTAACGTGCAAAAACCACCAGCGGACAAACTTCCGCTGGTGGTTTTCTTTACCCTCCAACCAAGACAGGGACATGCACCGAACAAACCATTTCGCCCGCCGCTATGACTGCCTTTTCGTTATGGGATTTAGCAGACTGCCCGCCTATACAGCGGCGAAGTTCATCCGCATCGCACATCACGACACCGCGGCCAATCTCACGGTTATCCCCGGTAAGAATGCGGACAACCGAATTCTTACTAAATTGTCCCAGGACATTCTGAATGTGCGCCATTTCCAAATGACGGTCTTGATTCATAATGACTTCTAGCGCTTGATCGGTAACGATAATATCGCCTTCCGTTCCGGAGTTAAATGCAATCCACTGCTTTTTTCCATCGAGATTATCTTCTTTCTGCGCTTCGAAATACGTGCCCCGCGCCCCCTCTTTTACCGCTTGGGTTAAGATGCGCGGCGTATTGGCCTTACCGATGAATGTAGGTACGCCGGATGCGGCAGCAATTTTTACGGCATCTATTTTGGAGCGCATACCGCCTGTTCCGACGCTGCTGCCGGAATCTCCGGCCAATGCTTCGATTTCAGGGGTAATTTCTTTTACGTTGCGAAGCAGCCTAGCCTCAGGATTTCTACGCGGATCTCCATCATACAATCCATCGATATCTGAGAGAATGATGAGCTGATCTGCATCGGCCAATCCCGCCACTTTCGCTGAGAGCGTATCATTATCGCCAAAGCGAAGACGTTCTACTGTAATGGTATCATTCTCATTAATGATCGGGACAATGCCTCGCTCTAACAACACATTGATCGCATTGCGTACATTGCGATAACGTTTCCTGTCAGAGAAGTCGCCACGTGTAATTAAAATCTGTGACGCTACATAGCCATGAGAGAGAAAGCGCTCCGAGTACGCTTCCATCAGCAATCCCTGCCCGATTGATGCGGCAGCCTGCGTAAGAGATAATTCGGTCGGTCGTGTTAGACAGCCTAGTTTACGGTAGCCGGCTGCCACCGCTCCAGAAGACACGAGAATGACTTCATATCCTTCATCACGCAAATCGGTTACCTCGTCTACAAGCATATTCAGCTTATGACGACTAAGCTCGCCTTGCACGCTGGTCAAAGAACTGCTGCCAATTTTAATGACAATTCGTTTGCGATGTTTGCCGTAATCCGTAGGTCTACTTTGTTGCACATAGTCGGTGTTGTTTTGTAGCACCAAATGCCTCCTTCATTACTGCGTTTTTCTACGTGTCAAGAACTTTACAATCATTAATGGTATCACTTTGAGATAATACTTCAACTCTTATACCTTAAGGCAAACTACTCTATATTTTCTGTTAATTATTTTTGTAATCGCTTCACCATACTGTTTATCTGCTTCTGCGCATGTTTCCTTTTCTCCTATATTTTTATAACGTTATAAAAAGACCGGATACAGAAGCATCCGGCCTTCTCTTGCTAGAAGCCCAGCTCTCGCCAAGCTTCATCATCTGCTTTTGCTTTTTGAATTTGCTCCTTGATTGCTGCAAGCAGCTCCTGTGGAGTATTACCCGAAACCAACTGTCCATCCACCAATGCATACGGTTGAACGAAACACTGCCCACAATTGCCAAGACAGCCGTATTCAAGCACATCTACTTCATTTTCTTCTTCAAGAATTTTCTTCACTGTCTCTGATCCAAGCGAAAAATTACTGACACAGAATTCAACCATGGGTCGCACGATGAATCATCCTAACTTTACGTTTTCAATCGCCTGCTGAATATCTTTTAGCTTCGGATTCCCCTCACCGATAACCTGCCCGTCTAATACAACTAACGGATACCAGAATTCTTCAGCATGAATACGAGCAGCAAAATCAGCTTCTATACCTTCAAGTTCCTGATCAATGTCGATATAGCGCACCACAATATCTGTCCCGTATTTTCTGAGTAAGGCCGCCTGAAGCCATTCTGCTGTATCCTTGGCAGATGGTAAATTCACGCAGCTTGCGCATAGCTGCTGTGCTCCGAAAACAAGAATCTCCATATGCACGCCTCTATACAAGAGCCCGTTCTAACTCTTCGATCAAGTCTTCTACATCTTCGATACCGACTGAGATACGAATCAATCCATCCGTAATACCAAGCTCAGCGCGGCGCTCTGCCGGAATTGAGGCATGCGTCATCTGTGCAGGAACAGAAATCAAGCTCTCTACTGCACCTAAGCTCTCAGCCAAGGTAAAGATTTGTACGCGAGACAGTACTTGTTCGGCACGTTCACGGCTGCCAACATCAAATGAAATCATGCCGCCGAAGCCGCGTGCCTGCTTGATGGCAATGTCATGACCCGGATGATTTGTAAGACCAGGGTAATACACTTTTTCAATATCACTGCGCTGTGAGAGCCATTCGGCAATGCGGCGTGTGTTTACTTCGTGCTCTTCCATCCGCACACCTAATGTCTTCATGCCGCGCAGCAAGTAATAAGAATCCTGCGGCCCCAGTACCCCACCTACAGAGTTCTGTACAAAATGCATGCGCTCGCCCAACTCTTCATCCTTCACAACGACAAGTCCTGCTACTACATCACTATGACCGCCCAAATATTTTGTCGCGCTGTGGAATACGATATCCGCACCTAGCTCTAGCGGATTCTGCCAATACGGTGTCATGAACGTATTATCAACGATCAGAAGAAGTCCTTTTTCTTTCGTCAAGTTCGCCACCGCTGCAATATCAGTGATTTTAAGCAGCGGATTGCTTGGTGTTTCGAGCATGACAGCTTTTGTATTTGGCTGAATCGCCGCTTTAATGGCTTCTACATCTCCCGTATTAACAAAGGTCGTCTCAATACCAAAACGATTGAATACTTTGCTTAATACACGGTACGTTCCACCATATACATCGTCACCCACGACAAAATGGTCACCCGTATCAAACATCATAACAACTGTAGATAGCGCAGCCATACCAGATGCAAAAGCAAAGCCGCGAACACCGCCCTCGATATCGGCAATGTATTGTTCTACCGCATGACGGGTCGGATTACCTGTACGTGAATATTCATATCCCTTATGCTTACCTACGCTTTCCTGCTTATAGGTGCTAACCTGATAAATGGGAACATTCACCGCACCTGTTAAAGGATCACCGTCCACGCCGCCATGAATCAACTTTGTCTTCATTCTCATTGCTTATATCCCTCCTTCATAAATTTTCTTGCTTAAATAGCGTTCACTGCTATCGGCAAAAATAGCAACAATATTCGTGCCTGGTGAAGCCTGCTTTGCTTCTTTCACTGCCGCATGCATCGCTGCACCGGCCGAACTGCCCACAAGCATGCCTTCCTTCGCTGCCAGTTCCTTGACCCAGCGGAATGAATCTACATCATCAATCGTATGAATCGCGTCAAAATAACTCGTATCCATAAACTCCGGCAAAAACTCCATTCCGATACCTTCCGCCTTGTGCGGTCCAGATTCGCCACCGTTTAGGATCGAGCCTTCTGGTTCTACGATGACTGTCTTAATATTCGGGTTCTGCTCCTTTAGATAACGGGCCGCTCCCATAAATGTACCACCGGAGCCGGCACCTGCCACAAATATATCTACATTGCCCTCCATCTGACTCCAGATTTCAGGACCTGTGGTTTTATAATGGGCCGCCGGATTGGCCGGATTGGCAAACTGCTGCGGACAGAAGGAACCTTCTATCTCTTGCTCTAACTGTTTTGCTTTCTCGATGGCACCCTTAATCCCCTGCTCTGTTGGCGTATTCACAACCTCTGCGCCCAGCGCGCGCATTAAGTCCTGCTTCTCAACCGAGAATTTTTCAGGCACGACAAAAACAACACGATATCCTGTCCCTACTGCGGCAAGCGCTAAACCGATGCCTGTATTACCCGCGGTTGGTTCGATAATCGTGCCGCCCGGCTTTAATACGCCGCGCTCTTCCGCATCACGAATCAATTCAATACCAAGACGATCCTTTACGCTGCCGCCAGGGTTAAAGTACTCCAGCTTCGCAAATAAGCGTACGCCTTCTGGTAAATCAAAAGAGGTAATTTCTACGATCGGTGTATTGCCGATCAGTTCTTTTATATTGCTGTAAACCTGCATAATATTCTTCCTTTCGATGCAGAATGAGTATGTCTAATAGGCCACCCTATTATAGCATATTTTATACACGGAATATAACCAAGTAAACAACCTTGTTTTATATATTTATTAATTCATCCTAACATACAATTAGGGAAAAACGATAGATTTATCAACAAAAGGGTATTATAATATTAGTATGTTTGGAAAGGAGTGAATAACCTTATGGTAGACGCGAAAAAATTCGAAGAAGTACAAGAGGTTTTAGATAAACTGCGTCCGTTCCTGCAACGCGACGGCGGAGATTGCGAATTGGTTGATGTAACAGATGAAGGTGTGGTTCAGCTTCGCCTGCATGGTGCATGCGGCAGCTGCCCAAGTTCAACAATTACGTTGAAGGCAGGTATTGAGCGCGCGCTGGTCGAAGAAGTAGAAGGCATCACTGAAGTCCAACAAGTATTCTAAGTTACCGATAAACCCGGGAGCATCCTGCTTCCGGGTTTTTATTATGTAAAGCATGGTCCGCCCTATTCTTGAATTCGGTTCATCAAAAACGATAAAAAAGCTTGATTGGCTTTCGAGAGATATGCATTTTTATTCCATGCCACCCCAAGTTTTAAATACACGGGCGGCTTAAGCGAAACAGGAACTAAATGCGAATCCTCTGCGACAACCATACGCAGGAACAACGTTACACCAAGCTTACGGGCCACCAGTGACTTGATAAGCGAAATCTGATTCGTCTCAAAAGTAACGTTAAGCGGAAGACCCGATATTTGACTTGCCTGTGCAATGATTTCCCGCTGAAAATATCCTTCCTTAAACAGAATGAGTGATTCTTTAGCAAGCTCTTCGTATGAGACCGCGTGAAGGCTTGCAAACGGATGCGAAGCCGGAACGCACACGACCATCTCCTCCTCAAGAAAGGACAATACTTCAATGCCTTCCATCTCATCATCCTCTAAAATCACACCCATGTCTATCTCTCCGTCCATCAGCATCTGGCGGATTTTCACGGTCCCCTGTTCGTATACCATAATCTGCAGATCTGGATACTTCTTCTTAAAATCAATAATCAATCCTGGGAAATAATAGGAGCCGACCATAGAAGGAAGACCGATACGCACCTCCCCTTTCTTCAATCCACTAAGCTCCTCCATCTCTGCCTTAGCGTGTGCCAACTGGTCAAGAATCGTTTCTGCATGCTTAAGCAGCACTTCTCCTTCTGCCGTTAAGGACACCTTGCGCTCCGCCCGGTTAAAAAGAAGCAATCCGACTTCATTCTCTAATTTTTTTATGCTTTTACTGATTGCTGGCTGTGCAACCAACAACTCCTCTGCCGCTTTCGTGAAGCTTTGCCTGCGGGCAACCTCTACGAAAAACTCTAATTGCCGAATCTCCATTCTCTATCACCATAACCTTTAGTTATCGATATGATAAAAATAATATATTTTATTTATTTATACTCCCATGCTACGATCAAAGCAACAACATTTATTACAGAAGAAAGAAGATGATTTTCATGATTGAAGCAGGAACGAAATCGTTCTGGCGGGCGTCGCTGGCGCTCAGTATTGCTTCGTTTCTCGTGTTTGCCAACATTTATTTTCCACAGCCTTTGCTGCCGCTCTTTACAGAAGAGTTCAACCTATCGCCGGCAGTGTCTAGCCTTTCGGTTTCACTTACGATTTTTGCATTAGCTATCTCGCTTCTATTCTACGGACCGCTCTCCGATGCAGTGGGACGCAAAAATATTATGTTGATTACAATGCTAGGTGTAACGGTACTGACTATATTGGTCGCCTTTGTTCCGGGCTTTAAAACCCTGCTTGCTTTCCGCATCCTGCAAGGCTTTTTCTTAGCCGGGCTTCCGGCCATTGCCATAGCCTATATCGGTGAAGAATTTGATCCAAAGGCTCTTACTGTTGCAATCGGTATTTATATTAGCGGCAATACTCTCGGCGGATTGTCCGGCCGTATTATCGGCGGATTTGCTTCAGACTTTCTCGGATGGCATGGCGCATTCGCCGTGATGGGCGTAGTTAGTCTGCTTTGCCTGATTGCCTTTGTGTGGCTATTGCCGCGCTCGACACATTTTGAACCGAAGCACCTGGACTGGAAAGCCGCGACCCAAAGCCTTGGGCAGCACATGCGAAATCGCACGCTTCTATACGCCTTTGCCATCGGCGGCCTCCTGTTCTTCGTATTTATCGGCCAATACAATTACATCACATACTTACTGCAGGGAGAGCCTTATCACCTTCCCGCATCAATCGTGAGTTTATTGTTTCTCACGTATCTTGCCGGAACCGTAAGCTCTACACTATCCGGACGTGCGTCGCGTACGCTCCCGCAGTCATGGTGTATCGCCATTGGAGTGGCACTTATGACACTCGGTGCGCTCGCCACCCTGCTCGACAGCTTATGGATGATCGGGGTAGGACTTTTACTGACCAGTTTCGGCTTCTTCTTCGCTCACTCTGCGGCCAGTTCGTGGGTTAGCCGCCACGCCGCCTTTGACAAAGCAAGCGCCTCAAGCCTATACTTGCTGTCATATTATCTCGGCGGAAGCTTAGGAAGCTTCTGCCTCGGATTCTTCTACAATGGGATGGGCTGGATGGGTGTCATCCTCGGCTGCCTGCTTGTGCTTATGCTGACGGGTTGGTGCACATGGCAGCTGCACCATATCGAACATCGTGAACACCTGCGGGAAAAAGCCATCGCACGCAGAAAAATGAGAGAAGCGCTCCAGATGTAGGAGCGCTTTTTTTACGTCTCATCTGTCTCATCATCCACGAATATATGTATGGGAGAGATAGCTTCGACACAACGGAAAGATGTTATCCTGAATGAATGGACTCATCCCCTTTTGAAACGGCATAAGCGATAATGAAAAGGAAGCGCGCTCAAGCGTCTCAAATCCTACAGGAAGCTCCTGCCACCGCTGCACCACCCCTGTATAGATGTTCTTTACTATTTTTTCTTTTTCAGATCCAGCATCAATCACATACTGGGCAACCCACTCCAGCTTATCGATCTCTGTTCCTGTTTCTTCGAATAACTCCCGGTGTGCTGCTGCTTCCGGCGTCTCTCCAGGCTCCACTTTTCCGCCCGGAATCTCCCATCCCCGCTTCTTATGACGGGTCAGCACAATTCCATCTCCCCCCCGCTCCGTATAGGCCCAGATCAGCACATGCTGTGCACCCGGCAGGAAATGCTTATCATCGAATGTTAAAGAAATAAACTGTCCGCTTTTATCATAAAAATAATAGAACAATGCCCTGCACCACACTTTCCGACTTTCAATACTTTCTTTCATTGTTACCCTTAATATACAATTAAATAAAGACTAATCAAACATTCCATGCAGGAAGGGGTGGTTTTTTGAAGCGTACTCGTACAGCATTAATTACCGGAAGCGCCAAAGGCCTGGGTGTCCGCATTGCTCATGAACTTGCAGCACAGGGCATCCACCTTGCACTCAACTATCGGACAAGCACACAGGAAGCCGACAAGCTGCGCAGAGAGCTTATTGAGCAATACGGGATTGACGTGCTGCTGGTTCAAGGCGATGTAAGCCGTCCTACGGAGGCACAGAATATCGTCGAAGCGCTCGCCCAAGCTTTCGGACGTGTCGATATTCTCGTCTTAAACGCCGGACCGTACATAAAGCCGCGAAAAAAACTTGCGGAGTATACAGATGATGAATGGAACAACATGGTAACCGGGAACCTATCAAGCGCCTTTTATCTAAGCAGAGCCGCCATTCCATATATGCGTCACAATAGATGGGGGCGCATCATTACGATCGGTTTCGAAAAAGCTCAAACCGCCCCCGGTTGGATGTACCGCTCCGCGTTTGCCGCGGCCAAAACCGGATTAGTATCGCTAACACGTACGATTGCATTAGAAGAAGCGGAGTATGGTATTACAGCGAATATGGTGTGTCCCGGCGATATTGTAGGAGAAGATAAAGAGAAACACATCGCAGATGTTCGCTCTATTCAAGATGCAGATACACCCATCGGACGTCCGGGAACCGGAGAAGACATCGCACGCGCGATTACCTTCTTCTGCAGCGAGGCATCCGACTTCATCACCGGTACAGTCCTTGAGGTTACCGGAGGAAAAGACGTCCTTAATAAATACAAACAAATGCGGGAACAGTAAGCAACACACATATTTCCGTAAATCCCCATACAAAGGAAGCGAAGCCAATGAGCAACATGGAACATGCCGTTCGAGATGAAAAAGTGCGGGAAACCGCTTATCGTTTGTTAAAAGAACGCGGAGTCACCATGGACCATATGGTCGAGCTGGTGATGTATTTACAGAAACCATACTTTCCTGATCTCTCCTATGATACCTGTGAACACAACATTAAAAAGGTGCTGGAAAAACGTGAAATTCAAAACGCCATCCTTACAGGCATCCAACTTGATATTCTGGCTGAGAAAAAGCAATTAATGGAGCCGCTGCAAGAAATGCTGGAACAAGACGAAGGACTGTACGGCATTGATGAAATACTGGCTCTGTCGATCGTCAATGTCTACGGCAGCATCGGATTTACAAACTACGGCTACGTGGATAAAGTAAAACCAGGCATTCTAAAAGAGTTAAACAGCAAAAAAGAGCATAATACACAGGAGGAAGAGGCTGGAAATGTCCATACGTTTCTTGATGATATTGTAGGCGCTATTGCAGCCGCCGCTTCCAGCCGGTTGGCACATAGCCGCTTCGGCACAAAATAATTACGTCCAATTGAAGAAAGCTGCCGCATATATACGGCAGCCTTTCTCCTTTATATTGTCCAATCGTCTAAACTCTGCGCCGTATATGTCGGCTTTACCACTGCTCCTGCAATGTCAGCTTGCTTGCTGAATCCACTGTATACAAGAAGCGTATCCACCCCGCTGTTTCCACCGGCTGCAATGTCTGTCTCCAGATTATCCCCAATCAGCAGCACCTCATCGGATTGAAGACCAAGCCGCTCCAACGCCAGAGTAATAATGGCCTCCTCCGGCTTCCCGACATATAAAGGCTCTGTTCTTGTTGCATAGGAGATGGCGGCTGTAAGCGATCCATTGCCAGGCACAAGTCCTTCCTCTGTCGGAATCGCGCGGTCGCAGTTCGTCGAAAGAAAACGGGCTCCCCCATAAATCGAAAGCGTTGCCTGCTTCATTTTCTCATAACTAAATTGCCGGTCAATGCCGACAACTACATAGGAAGCGGGCGCTTTCTCTACAATAGAATATCCTGCTTCAGCTAGTGCCGTCCTAAGCCCTGTCTCGCCAATCGCAAGTACAGTGACAGGGGCCTGGGTCTTTTCCTTACTCACCAACTTCTCTATAGTTTCAGCCACTGCCATACTCGACGTGAAGAAATCCTCTGGCTTGGCATCAAGTCCCATTCCACTCAACTTGTTCGCGAGCGCTTCCGGTGTCAGCGATGAATTGTTCGTGACATACAGATATGGAATTTCTCTTTCCTTTAACGCTTCAATAAATGTGACAGCCTCCGGAATCACCTCACCACCCCTATAAATCGTACCATCAAGATCAAGTAAATACCCCTTATATGTACGCTGTGTCATCGTATGCCTCCTTCTTATTCCTCTCCTCTACACTTTCTTGATCATATCATACAACAGTGAAGGCCAATGCAGGTGCGCCCAGTAAGCAGAAGAGTATTTTAATTTGCTTGACAAATCAAATAAAGCATTCTACATTTTAAAGAATCAAGTCAGAAACTTATATATACTTATCAAGAGATGGTTGAGGGACTGGCCCAATGATACCCGGCAACCTGCCGCACGATACGGTAAGGTGCTACCTCCTGCAGAATCTGCATTCTGAAAGATAAGGTTCCGATTGTATGCGCGCCCTTCTTTCGAATGCGAAGAAGGGTTTTTGTTTTGAAACGTGTGAGAATAAGGAGAGTGATCGTCATGTCATACCGTACACTTAGTGAGCAAGAGGCCGTTGAATATGCTCGCAGCATCCCCGGTCTTTTTCCACAGGATGCCAAACTGACCAGTCATGAGATCGGAGATGGAAATTTAAATTTTGTCTTCCACATTAAAGACGAAGGTCCATCCGGCAAAAGCATCATCTTCAAACAAGCGCTGCCGTATGTACGCGTAATCGGTGATTCCTGGCCGCTTACACTTGATCGCGCCCGCATTGAGAGTGAAGCACTTATTCTTGAAAATGAACTGTGTCCTGGGTCCGTTCCTATTGTCTACCACTATGACACAGAGCTTGCATTAATCGTCATGGAGGACCTGTCCGCCTACCAAATTATGCGCAAAGCACTTGTTGAAAGAAAGCGCTATCCTAATTTCGCAAAACATATTGGTACATTTCTGGCCCGAACGTTGTTTCTAACATCCGATTTGGCCATGCCGCCGGTAGAGAAAAAAAGAAAAGCAGCTTCCTTCATCAATCCGGAGCTCTGCAACATTACAGAGAGCTTCGTATTTACCTATCCGTTCCAAGATGATCCGTCCAACTCCTACAATCCGCTTATCTCTAACGCCGTGCAGCGCATCTGGGCAAATGATGATCTGCGGCTTGAGGTAGCCAAGCTCAAAGACGGCTTCATGACACGGGGACAGGCGCTTCTGCATGGAGATCTCCATACGGGAAGCATCATGGTAACGGAAGACGATACCAAAGTGATCGACCCGGAATTCGCTTACTACGGTCCAATGGGATTTGATATCGGCGCTGTTCTTGCCAATCTTCTGCTAAACTATGCCGCACACGAAGGGCATACGTTAGACCCTCAGGAAAGAGATGCATATCAGAACTACTTGCTAGAGACTACCGCTGATGTATGGCGGGTCTTCGAAGCTGAGTTCCGTACCTTATGGACGGAGCAGGCGCATGAGCCGTATGCGAAGGTTCCCGGCTACCTGGATGCATACCTTCATAGCATACTGCAGGATACGGCAGGCTATGCCGGCTGCAAAATGATGCGGCGCATAATCGGTCTTGCCCATGTTTCTGATCTAGAGAGCATCAGCGATCCGATTCTTCGCGCGAAGGGGGAGGCGCTCGCGCTTACCATCGGCCAAGAGCTAGTTCTCAAGCGCGGGCAGTTTCAGCAAATTGACGATCTAATTTCACTTATCTCCGCTTCAGTTATACAAAAGTAGCCTACACAAAAAAGAACCGCACCGAATCTAATTCGGTGCGGTTCTTTTCACGCTTGCTTCGTGTCTTCTCCATCTTTCTTATGAATAATATATACGCAATTATCGCCTCCGGTGGCCATGCATTCTTCCTGCTCCACCTTCGCATTCAGCACGTTTTCAAACAGTGTTTTCTCACAATTACATGCATATACATATTCCTTGGCGACTGTTGAGATCGGACAATTCGATTCGACGAAAATATATTTACCGGTTTGTTCGTCCTTTTTCAGCTCAACCATGTATCCTTTTTCATTCTGCATCTTCACAAGCGCTTCAAGCTTCTTCTCAAAGTCACTATCAGAAGGCACAATGTCACGATATAGACTCTCCTGGCGCTGCTGGCGAAGCCGAAAAAGTGCCTCCACCATATGTGCACCCTGTAACTCTTCAATATCATTAAGGAATTCTAACGTGAGATCCTGATAATTCTTAGGAAACATATTGTCGGCTTCCTCGGACAGCGAATATACATTGGTTGGGCGTCCCATTGCTTGACGCAAAAGACGTGACTCAATCAAATTATCCCGCTCTAATGTATTAAGGTGACGGCGCACAGCCATTTCGGTAATGCCTAGTTCTTGCGCCATATCGCCTACCGTCATTGAACCTTTCATCTTCAGCATATGCAAAATTTGGTTGCGCGTAGAAGAGGATTTGTCTTTGTTCATCTTCCTTCACCTTCCTCTCCTATATTGTACTTGATTTTATGAAATAAGTAAATTTCTATACAATATAATATAAAAACTATCGTGACGATGTTATCGGAATTATAGCAGTTCTTTTTTCAAGTAATCGCGTACACGCACCGGAAACTGTTGCAAATGAGAGAAATGGGTACACAGCATGGTCCTCACTGTGTGCCGATCCACATCCGTATAGGTAGTAATCAACATCTTGCGGGCGTTTACTACATAACGCAGCGATTCCGCCATCTCCGGCTCAACGACGGTCTCGTCCTCTAGAATATCAACGATGTCTTCGTAGCTGCCCGGGTCCCGCATAATAAAGCCATCAATCAGATAATTGCCTACATCCGCTACCGTCTCAAGCGCAATGTGCAGCGCTCGTTCAAGCGCAAGCACTGTCAGAGCATCGGCAGCTTCCTCGCTATCCTGTATCACGGGAGCAATATAAAACAGCACCTGTTCAAGATAGGTTAAATGTTCTTCAATTTTTTCTACATTTACTTGATACATCCTATTCGTCCACTCCTATTTATCGTTCTTTTTCTTTTTTCTTTTTGATGCAACAATGGTGATAACAAATGTTAAAATGAGCAGAGTAAAAATGGTTACACCCTGCATAATATTCTCCATTTCCATTTCATTCACTCCTTGCAAGAGATCCCCTATTGCCTCAGTATACCATGACTGAAAGTGTTCGGACATTGCCCTACACTTGCGGTTATCATATAATTGCCATAGAAAAAGAACGTGGTAGACTTACCGCATATAATAAACACATTCCATAGGAGGGTCAGATTATGTCACAGCATGGAGATTGGACATTTTTATATGATCATACAGAAGAAACAAAAACAAGATATGTAAGCTTCATCGGGGAGACTGCCCGTCATGATCTTGCGATTATTAAAACAAAGAATTTCTACGGGAAAAGTCTTGTGCTTAATATCCTCACCCACCGTATGGCAATCCTTGGACAGAAAGATTTAGATGAAGAGGGTTATCTAGAGGAAGCATTCAATATGACGGAGGAAGAAGCGGAAGAACTGCGGGAGTTTTTGCGTTTAAGCATTTAATTCCCTGCATAAAACTACCTGATCTGCTTGATACTACCCCTATCCTGATATGTGAAGAAGGAGGGGGTTTTTTGTTGTTTCGCAAACCACTATCCGTTAAGCGCGAAGAACAATTTAGACCGCTTAAGACAGAGGAGAGCGTGATTCATACGCGTTATCCTGAAGAGTTTCCTGAGGGTCCATATGGTACGGCAGCATTCGCCCATCCATTCCTTGGCAAAGAATCCTGGGATACGGGGGAGAAGGTGCAGTCTGCCTTCGCCTACGAATACCGTTCGCTGCATGAAGGCATTCCTCGCCAAGACCCCGGCGCTCATCCAACACATGACAATCCAGCCGAAAATGAAGATCCGATGCTCAATGAGGTAAAGACCGGAATGAGAGAAGATCAATAAGACATAGGTGCAGATTACAATTCCATGCAAAAAGGACTTGTCCGGCTGATGCGGCAAGTCCTTTTGTGTGCTATTCAGGATGAACAGGCTGCTTTTCTTTATGATCCTTCAGCTCTTTTGATTCTTTTGGTTTTCCTCTACGGGAGCGAGAACGGCGCTTATCGCGGCGCTTGCCGTCCTTATTGCGCGGAGGCTTCTCTTCCCCTTTTTCCGTCTGGGTCTGCTCGTCTTGATCCACATGCTCCGCCTCTTCCGTATCATCAATACGGGTAGCCTGCTTGACTTTCTTGAGCAAAAAATACGGGCAGCCGAAATTACAGTATTCCATAATGTATTCATCAAGAAAGCTAATGCGTGAATCAAACGGGGCTTTGCGGTTTGTATCTTCGTAAAACCCTTTCAACCGAAGCTGGCCGTATCCCCAGTCGCCCACGATATAGTCAAATTTAGTTAAGATGTCGCTGTACCGCTCTTTGAATGTTTCTTGGATAAAACCGTCTTTATTTTCCTCAATTAATTCGTAGACCTGGTCCTGGACCCGTATCACTTCAGCTGCCTCCTCTCCGGCCACCGGCTTGGTGGTTTGCGCCTCCTATTTTACCACAATTTCTTGTGCCGCACACAAATTTGCCACGAAAACTATAGTGCACCGCGGGTATTCTACACAGTAGGAGGTGTACCAATGAAAAAATTCTTATCAGTGCTTTCTGCAGTAGGTCTTGCCGTATCACTCGCTGCTTGTTCGCCAGCAGCAAATAATGCACGAACAAATGAATACCGGCCGATGAACGTCGGACCGAATAACCCGACCGGAACGGTTACGGGCTATGATAAATACCACCGCTATAACAATGCCGCCGGATATGGTACCGGTAACTATGGCACTACCGGATATACGACAGGGCCACACGCTGTTGGCGATGGTCGGTACGATACGTACCGAAACGGTGTGATCAAGGATCAGACCAACCACCGTCCCGGCGTACTCCGCGATTCCCGTGACAGAATCATGCGCACGCAGGGTATGAATGATCTAGGCATCAACCAAAACGGACAGCGGATGTATGGCACAGGCTATTCTCCATACGGAACCGGTGGAACCACCGGCACGTACGGAATGGACGGCACTGCCGGCATGTATGGCATGTACGGCTATCACGGACAGCAGCACTCCATTTATCAGCCAAAACCAGGCGGATACGGCACTTCTACACAAAGCGCCCAGCCACGCGTCGGGTATGCACACCTTAGTGACAACCAAGGTGCTGCCGGCCGCACGCACAGCGGTACGACCGTGCAAAACCGCACCATGCCAAACGGAAACACGATGCATCAGGGACAGAACATGGGTGTAGCCGGGGTTCACGTTGATCGTCAAATGCTCGCTTCCGCTGTATGCGGTGTAGCTAAACAGGTTCCCGGTATAAAGCAGGCAACCGTACTGGCAACCGATAACCAGTTGTTCGTCGGCTGTGATACATCCGGCATGACGCCTGCACAGGCGCAGAAAGCACTGGAAAAAGTGCAGAAGGGCTGCGAAAACGTATCGCCGCGCTACTACAAAGTATACTCAACAAACGATCAGAACATTATCAGCAAAGTACAAACGCATGCTACACAAATGGGGAACAAAACCGATCAGCAGTTTGAACAGATGATCGGCCACACAGCTAACAACATGCACAAGCTGTCCACAAACAGTGAATCAAACAAAGCCAGCAGCAGCAAAGCCGGAGCTCCTGCGCATCCTAAGCATAAGCACAAGTAAGAAAACAAGCCCTGCCGCGACATCGGCAGGGCTTGTTCATTGTATGGGGTTTTATTTACAGCGCTTTGGCCGCTGATTCCACCTGCTCATGCGCATGATATGAACTGCGCACCAGCGGGCCGGATTCTACATGCTTAAATCCACGCTTTATGCCTTCTTCTTTAAGCACAGCGAACTCATCTGGATGGTAGAACTTCTGCACCGCCAAATGCTTTGGAGACGGCTGTAAATATTGTCCGATTGTGAGAATGTCCACATCAACCCGACGCAGATCATCCATAGTCGCAATAATCTCTTCAGTCGTCTCGCCAACACCGATCATAATGCTCGACTTTGTTGGAATCCTTGGCTGAAACTCTTTTGATTTTGCAAGTAATGCCAGCGTTCGGTCATACTTAGCTTTTGAACGCACACGATCAGATAAACGCTCAACAGTCTCAATGTTATGGTTAAGAATATCTGGTTTTGCATCCATTACTAAGCGTAGCGCATCCCAATTGCCAAGGAAATCAGGAATTAATACCTCCACACTGCACATTGGCGTCCGTTTGCGTATCGCTTTAATGGTTTCTGCAAAAATCATGGCACCGCCATCTTTAAGGTCATCACGCGCTACCGACGTAACAACAACGTGAGCAAGTCCCATCTGCTCGGTCGCTTCAGCCACACGTTCCGGCTCAGCGAGGTCAAGCTCAGTTGGAAGCCCTGTCTTCACCGCACAAAAACGACAGGCCCTCGTACATAAATCCCCAAGGATCATAAACGTAGCCGTTCGATTCGCCCAACATTCATATATGTTTGGACAGCGCGCTTCTTCACAAACCGTATGCAGCGTCTTACCCCGCATCATTCGCTTCAGCTCTTTGAAGTTCTCACCTGTGTTCAGTTTGATTTTCAGCCATTCTGGCTTACGTTCTGCCATGAAGCGCTCATCTCCAATCTGTTGTCGTTTTACCTCTCCCCTATTGTAAAAAAGCATGGACAGTAAAGCAATTCCAAATGCTCATAAAATCATCCGGGATGCGTACACTAAGCCCAAGACTTTTCATTACGGAGGACGCTATGTGGTATAAAGCATTACTTCTTATTCTAGCCTCGATTCTGCTGTTTATCCCGCTGCCCGCAAAGGCTGGAGCAAAAGAAGCGAACACAGCGGAAGCAGCAGCACGGGAGCGGCAGATCCTGTTTGAACACATGCAGGCCATTACAGGAATCCCATGGTATTATCTGGCCGCAGTAGATCAATATGAACGCAGCATTCATAAAAGCGCAAAGAAAAAAGACGATCATACAAAAGCGCAAACCCGCAAGACCGGCATCGTATTTACCCCGGAAGCATGGGGTGGATTTCTCAATCCCAATCCCGATGATACCAATCCGACCAGCATAGCCTTTTTTGGAGGCATAGGCAAGGACGGTGACGGGGATGGAAAGGCGGAAGCCGACAATGATCTTGATATCGTCTATACGATGGCCAGCCACCTAAGTGAGTACGGCTATACAGAAGATGATATCCGTATTGCGCTGTGGAATTATTATGCACGTGATAAAAATGTGGAGATCATCTCTGAACTTGCCAGTCTATACAGGCATCATAACACACTTTACCTGGTGGGAAGTGCATTCCCTGTTCCGCTTACCTATAGCTACAGCTATCGCAGTACATGGGGAGATCCGCGCGGCTGGGGCGGACGCCGCATTCATGAAGGAACCGACATTTTTGCAGGATATGGGACACCTGTTCGTGCCACCAAACACGGTGTAATCGAGACAATGGGCTGGAATCCGTACGGCGGCTGGCGGATCGGCATTCGGGATATTGATTCCCTCTATCACTACTATGCACACCTTAACGGCTTCAACAAAAAGTTTAAGGCAGGCGATATTGTACGCCCCGGCGATGTGATCGGCTATGTCGGCAGTTCAGGATACGGAAAACCCGGAACCTCAGGCAAGTTCCCTCCTCATCTGCATTACGGCGTGTATCGTGATAATGGCAGAACGGAATACTCCTATGATCCGTATCCGTTATTAAAGCGCTGGGAGCGGGATGAATATAATGCAAAGAGGAAACGAAAATAATGGGAGACGAGGAGATTTCATGCGTATCGCACCGCGTTTCTCGCTGCGCTCCCTTCTCTCCCTGCTGCTTGTTCTCTCCTGTCTGTCTGCTCCCTCATACGGACATGCTTTGGAGGATGAGGTTCATATTGTCATCAATAAAACAACCAATCGCTTAACTATTTTTGTAAATGATACGCCCGTTTACGTCTTTCCTGTAGCCACCGGCAAAAATAAGCATCTGACTCCAGAGGGTGAGTTTTTGGTGATTACACAGGTAGAAAACCCGTGGTATGTGCCGAAGAATGTACCCGGGGGCAGTCCCCAAAATCCGCTAGGTACACGCTGGCTTGGCCTTAATGTGCCGGGAACCGGAGGCTATAAATATGGCATCCACGGCACAAACAATCCAGCAAGCATCGGACATCACGTAAGTCAGGGCTGTATCCGTATGCGCAATAAAGATATCGAATGGATGTACCGCAATATTCCACTCGGAACAAGAGTGGTTATTACGAGCAATACAAATAAGGCTAGAGAAAAAAACAAATCTGCCCCGTAAAAAACAGGGCAGATCCTTTTTATGTTTTCCGGCAATAATAGACGAATGCGGGCAGAAAATTCAGCGGCACATATCTAATGGTCATCTCATCAAATGTAGCACGCAAATATTTACGCATCTGAAGTGAAAATTGAAACATAATGAAATACCCACCCGGTTTCAAGGACTGATATACCATGCTCATTAAAGCTTCATTTTGTTCCTTAGAAAACCAGGACACGGGAAGTGCTGAAATGATGCAGTCCATTTGCATAATCTTATGTTTTTGCATCATTTCGAGAAGCGAGAAAGCATCTGCGTATATAGGTGTAGCTGGAAATTCTTCTTGTAGGTGCTGCTTAAGACTTTCCTCATTCTCAAATACGAGAAGCGATTCAATGGATGGACATTGATTCACAAGCGCACGGGTTAGCACTCCGGTACCAGCCCCTAACTCTGCTACCGTTGCTGGCTGTATCCGATTTACATGCTGCGCAATATGCTTGACCAGAAACGGAGAGCTTGGGATTAAACTGGCTACCTGGAGCGGAGAGCGAAAAAAGCTTTTCAAAAAAAGAACTTTATCCATAACTGTTTCTCATCCTTTTATCCAATGAATTATTATTAGCATTATGTATGCGCTGCTGCATTATACGCTACTTTTCTTTACCCCTTGCTCCGAAATAACCAAACATAGCCCTACCTTATCGTTTTAACGTGCGATCAATCAGCCTCTTCCATATGTTCCAAGGAAGATAACGCCTTATCCGAATCATTGTCCACACGCCTCTTCCAATCGGATAGCGCAGCGCAGGACGCTTGACTGTAGCTGCATGGACAATAAGCTCAGCCACTTCCTTCGGATCTCCATACTTAGACATTCCCGCTGTTAGATGTTCATCTATGGCTTGCAGCAGGGAGGCGTATGGTGAGTCTATACTTTTTGATTGAGCTGCAATCCGTTTTCCTGTTGACCAGATCGTAGTCGCATACGATCCCGGCTCAATTAACACAACATCAATACCGAAGCGGCTTACTTCTAAGCCTAAGCTCTCGCTGTATCCTTCCACCGCAAACTTAGAGGCCACATAAGGGGCAAGCCCTGGAAATCCCATCCGGCCACTAATGCTGCTCATATTGATAATTCTTCCGCTCATTCTCTTACGCATCAGCGGAAGTACAGCCTGAGTAACACGTATGACACCGAAAAAATTCGTCTCAAACTGCACGCGCCACTCTTCCATACTAATCTCCTCTGCAAAACCGCCCAGCGCAAAACCGGCATTGTTCACCAATACATCCACCCGGCCTATAGATTGCAGAAAGGCTTCTAAGCGTATAATGGATGCTTCCGAAGCTACGTCTAAAGAATAAACATATAGCCTGTTCTCGACTCCTTGCTCACGCGCTAAAGCAAGCACAGCATCCTGCTTTTTTGTATCACGCATGCTGGCGATAACACAAAATCCCGCCTTCGCAAGCTCCACCGAACATAGCAGGCCAAATCCGGCCGATGATCCCGTCACGAGGGCAACCGGATCATTCTCCTGATTAAAGGATTTCATATACATCCGTATACTTTTTCTCCAAATACGAAGTTAAATAATTCGCGTTAATTCCTTCCCCTGTGGCACGCAAAATGATTTCAGAAGGCGCAAGCAGCTTACCATGACAGTGCACATGCTCTCTCATCCACCCTGTAATCACCGCAAATTCACCCTGCCGTACAGCGTCCTGGTAATTCGGGATGGAGCGTGCTAATGCCGCTTCAAGCTGTGCAGCATACATATTACCGAGCGAATAGGTAGGGAAGTAACCAAAGTCGCCGCCGGACCAGTGGACATCCTGCAGTACACCTCTTGCATCATCGGGCGGTACAAGTCCTAGATATTCCTCCATCTTCTCCGCCCATGCACCCGGCAGATCAGCCACCTGCAAATCTCCCATAATAAGCGCCTTTTCCAATTCATAACGCAGCATAATATGCAGATTGTAAGTCAGCTCATCCGCCTCAATTCGAATCAATGACGGTTGTACTTGATTGAAGGCACGGTAGAGATCGCGCACAGAAGCACCAGATAGCTGCTCTGTAAATGCACCCGATACATCCGAACAAAAATAGCTCCAGAACGCCTCACTGCGTCCGATCATATTCTCGAAAAAACGGGATTGGGATTCATGGATGCCCATCGAAGCGCCTTCCGCAAGCAACGTTCCCGTTAGTTCCTTAGCAATATTCTGCTCATATATTGCATGTCCGGCTTCATGAATGGAACTGAACAGCGCCATCTCAATGTCATGCTCATAAATTTTCGTTGTAATCCGCACATCCCCCGGATTCAGTCCTGTCGCAAATGGATGCACGCTCTTATCCAACCGTCCAGCCGAAAAATCATAGCCAATTTTCTTTAGTATCTGCCGATTGAGCTGAAGCTGTTTCTCAGCAGGATACAGACCGGCTAGAAATGAAACATCCGCCGGCTTTCCGCTTTCTTGGATACGATGCAGCAGCGACACAGATTTTTGACGAAGATCCGCAAACAACGGGTCCATCATCTCCACCGTAATCCCCGGCTCATACCGGTCAACGAGCGTATTGTAACGGTGTCCCTCATAGCCCCAAATCTCGATGAATTGATTCAAATAGCCGATGATGCGTTCAAGGTACGGTCGAAACAACGAGAAATCAGACGTATGCTTTGCTTCCTCCCATACGACTTGTGCTTTGGACGTAAGAATCGTATACTCCTGAAACAGCGCAGGTGGAATGCTTTTGTTTCTCTCATATTCTTTTCGCCTCTCCCGCACCATTGCCTGTGTTATCGGGTCTAGCTGCGCATGTGCCTCCTCTTCACCCAGCCGCGCCAACAGCTCATACATCTCCTGGGCAATGCTCATCTTGAAAAACTCGGTAGACAGCATGCCTATAACTTCAGCGCGCTGTTCCTTTCCTTTTGGCGGTGCACCTGTCGCCATATCCCAGCTTAATACTGCGGCGGCCTCATGATAATCAGCCATCTTTCTAACGTATGTGTGAAATGTATGTACGGTCTCTTGTATGTTGTGAGACATGTGCAATCCTCCTTATCGTTCCTTCCTCATTACTTCTCTATTGCCTTCCCCCTCTCCTCCTATCGGATAACCTCCACAGTAAGGACATATCTAAGAAAGAAGCCGCCAACCAAAAGATTGACGGCTTCTCGCTTCTATTCTGATTGTTATATGGAGAATCGACGAATAATATCATGCAGTTCATCTGCCATACGGGAGAGCATCGCAGAAGATGATGAGATTTCCTGCATGAAGGCCATCTGCTCTTCTGTCGCTGCAAATACAGTTTGAATATCTGCCGAATTGGTATCCGTTATACGAGCAATCATATCCATTGTGGCCGCAATCTCCTGCGTACCGCCAGATACCTGCTCCACAGCAGAAGATACCGTTTCGAATTCGGCTGCCGCTTCAGCAATCGACCCTTGAATCCTTGTGAACAATTCTCCGGCTGCTCCTACGACTGCAATACCTGCGGCGACCTCCTTTGTACCCTGGTGCATAGATTGAACAGCAGCCTGCGTCTCCTGTTGAATGGCATGGATTAACATGGCGATTTGTCCTGCTGATTGCGCCGACTGCTCCGCCAGCTTGCGCACTTCATCGGCTACGACAGCAAAGCCTTTGCCATGCTCCCCGGCACGTGCCGCTTCAATCGCGGCATTGAGCGCCAACAGATTGGTCTGTGTGGAGATCGCTGTGATCACCTCGATGATCTGACCGATTTCGTTGGAACGGCTGCCAAGCCCTTTGATAATATCGGAGAGTTCATGCACCGTCTTATCAATCGCCCGCATTTGCGCTACAGCCTGCTGAAGCGCTTCGTTTCCTTCCTCGGCCATATCCTTAGTCTGCAGGGCGGCATGGTTGACGAATTGGGCATGAGTGGCCATCTCTTGCGCACCCGCTGACATTCCTGCAATGGTTCGTACGCTTTGCTCCATGCCGCTTACCTGGCGCTCTGAGCCGCCCGCCACTTCCTGCATAACGGATGTAATCTGCTCGGTCGCCTCGTTGGTTTGTTCGGCGCTTGCAGCAAGCTCTTGCGAGGAAGCAGCAAGCTGCTCCGACTTATGGTTGACCTCCCGAATAAGTACAGCAAGCGAATCGGCCATGTGATCGAAGCTTTCGCTAAGTTCGCCCAACTCATCCGTAGAATTCATATTGATGCGCTCCGTTAAATCGCCCTCGCTAATGCGATGAGCAGCCTCATTTATTCTTTTCAGCGGTACGATAATGGAACGTATAACGAAAAAGCTGCGCACTGCTCCATACAATAAAGCTACTGCCAGTACGCCAACCGTCATCCAAAAAATCGGACTCGCCTCGTCTTTTGCCTCTGAGACATTCATCGCCCCTGCAATTTTCCACCCGGTCAATTCATTCGTAGCAAAAAATAGTCGCTTTTCCACTCCATCGGACGTATCGATGAATTCGCCCTCAGCAGATGCGAACATTTTAGCAGTCAGGCTGGCCTGTGCTTCTTCCCCTGCCTTTTGCAATGGATGAGAGACAAGTTTCTTCGTCTGGTCGACAATAAATGCATAGCCCTCGCGACCAATTTTAATATGATTGACATTGTCGGAGAGCGCGCGCAGATTCAAATCAACCCCTACAACACCGCTTCCACCCTTCAATAAGGCAGAGATGGTTACTACTACGCTGCCTGATTCCGCATCTACATACGGTTCCGTGATGGCGATACCGCCTTTTTGGGCTACAGCCTTCTCATACCATATGCGGGTTCGTGGATCATATCCTTTCGGGAGATCCCCTTTTGGTATGAGCAGCATTTGTCCCGTCTTCAGCGCAGTAAACGTATGCAGGATTTCTGGATGCAGTTGTTGAAAAGCCGTAAGCTTTTGCAGCACCTCCGCCTGATTTACCTGCGCACCCGGCCCTTCTAGGGTCGCCGCCATAAATTCAATATCCTTTATCGCCGGTTCAATCGTACGAGTAATAAATTTATCCAGCACACTAACATTTTCTTTTGCACTATAGATGATTTTTTCTTCTACCTTCCGCTTGGCCGTCTCATAGGAAGTACCTCCGATAACAAGGCTTGGAAGCAGCAAGATGACGGCAAAAGCCATAATTAGTTTACTTTTAATACTTTTCCTTTTCTTTTTCATATAAATATCCTGCCTTCTTCTTTTTTCACAAAACATTATTTATTCCTTTTACTTACCCAAGGTAAGTTATCGGACTTTTTTCTCAGAACTTTAATGTTAGATCATCCTTAATCCCTACCATTTTGTTTTTGTTCATATAAAAAAAGCGAGGCTCTTATACCTTCGCTTTTTTTTATATGAATATTTACTTCTAATATGGATCAATTTCTTGGCCGCTTTGCAAGTCAATCACTTTGTCCTTATGCTGCGGAACGCCTATTGTCTTACTTGCCGGCGCCGGCTTCTTATTCTCCACCCAATCCACTAACAGATCAAAACATTGATGTGCGTATGGAAGAAGCGGCTGCATTTCTTTATCCGGGTCCAGCTTTCCCCACACCAAACCATCTACATGATTTCCCTTCTCAATTTGATATAGACGGTAAAGCGAAGCTTTTCCAGCCTGTTTCACCAGCTTCTCGTAAGCGTTTGCATGAATATCCGGGAAAATCAATGCATCCCATGTTCCGGTAACACTGAGCAGCGGTACCCTAATATTTCCTGTATTTTCGATATGAGCTACCTCTTGTTTGACAAAGCCAGGTCGTTTCGTATAATCATATGCTTCATATATCTGATCCTGCGAGCGGTCACGCAAACCATCTGGGTTAAACTTTACATATTCACGCCAGTCCAGCGCACCCGGCGCTTTCGGATCAATCTCATTGCGGTACGTGTTCAGTGTAAGAAACCAATAGGCTTGATCATAATACGCCCACAGCTTCTCAGAGCCTTTAGGCACACCAGAAGCGTACAGCCTCTGCCTGGCTTCCTCCCTCTCTTTTCCCTGTCCATAAATCGCCGCCTCCGCATGATTGACTACTGTAGTGAGCGATGTAATCAAATTCTCTTCTTTTGCCTGCCACAATACACCTTCCCAATCTACCCCGCCATCAAATAGAGCTGCTTCTTTTGTTTTTTTCGGATCATCATGTTCAAGTGCATAGCGTACCACGTATCCTCCGTTTGAGATTCCCATCGCATACGTCGGAATTGGATGCTCAGGCTTAACCAGTTTACTTGCCGGATTTGCAGCATCTGTAGGATCAATCAACTGTTTTGAATGATGTGCTGTTAGGTACGTCTGTGCGGCCTTGGTAACCTGTCTAAAGCGCTGATGCCATTCACGAATCGAGTCTTCCTCTGCCACAAGCGGATTTTTTGCTTTGGCCAGTGGATCGGCAGGGTCTTCTTCCCCCTGTGTTCCCTTGTCAATAGCCGCAAAGGCGTAGCCTTTGCCTACCACATAATCGCTAAATAATAGATCGGTAGATGTCTCATTCCGTGTTCCCGGTATTCCTGATGCAACCAGTTTTCCGTTCCAATTGTCTGGAATACGGATTACGAATCGGGCATCCTCGAACATACCCGTAATCTGTTTCCCTGTGATCGCGGCCGGACGATACATACGATGCCAGCCTGTTCCTTCCGCTTTGCTGCCCCATTCAGTCGGTGCGAGCGCCGCGTTCCCGCCTATTGCAGCTTTTGTATATTGCACAGGATTCTTTGTTGTTAGCCAATTTTCTTCCTTACCATCAAACACGCTCACAGCCACGCTGTGTGCTCCCGGGATAACGGGCGAATAGGCTGCCTGGATACTCTCTGTATGTACGGTAAAGGGAATGCTGGGAAACAATAAGGCTGCTGTTACTACTGCCGCGCTCCATTTCTTCTTCATCAATCCTCTCTCCCTTCACTTTGCAGTAAACAAAAACGAAGCCTCGTAATCTCGTATATGCTATAAAGATGTTCTATCCACTTGTTATGATCCATCCTTTTCCCACCTTTGTTCTTTAATATGAACTCATTTTTATATAAAGCAATAAGCATGCCATGTAGAAGAAGCAGGTATACCGCTTTTTTTCTTACAACTCCTTAGATTAAATTCTAATTATTCGGAAATATATTTTGATATGTACCTTGAAAAAGAGGAACGATACAGGTTCCACACAATTCCATAATTCTGGACAGATTTTAATATTTTGGAAAAGGAGATAAAAAAAGGCCGCCTTATTAGGCGGCAGAGGAAAAGGGGGAGAATATAGGGAGACACTTACTCCTATAACTACTATTATCATTCCCCTTTTCCCTATATGTTAAACCGTATAAACGGTTTTTTTACAATTATACGTAACAATATTTTTGTAAAATAAGCTTACTTGCTTCATATGCGCTGTGGAAAGATAGTTCAGAGAGCTGTCCCTTTCCTTCGCACCAGTCTCCCGCAAAGAATACATTGCGGTAATCAGGCAGATAAAGCGGCATGGCTTCCTGGTTCATCGTCCATTTGATTTCTTGTGCTGCTGCACGCTTTGATACACGCGGTACAACGAGATGATCGCGCCAGCCAGAGAAATGCTTATCATATAGCGCTTCGATCTTCTCGTGGTATTCCTGCACTTTCTCTTTATCCTTTAGATCCTCTTCTGACAAGTATGCAATCGCCTGTAGAAGCTGACCGCCTTCCGGCACACACGTCTCATCATAATGTGAGATGTCGGTAATGAACATCTTGTTCTGCTTATCATAAATATAGGTGTACGGTACATCAATCCGCTTGTCTAAGCCGATATCATATACATACACATAGCTTGGATCATAGCTGGAATACTGCTTGATGAAATGCTCGATCTTCGTGCCGCCGACGACCTTCTCCAGTTCCTTCGGCGGAATGCAGAAAAGGAATTCCTGGCCGGTGAATGCTCCCTGTGTCGTCTGTACCGTCGTAATACGATGGCTCTCTCCTTCTACAGACTCTACCTTTGCCTTCGTAACGATTGTACCGCCGTTCTCTTCAATCACACGGACGAATTCCTGAATAAGTGCCTGCCAGCCTCCACCAATATAAGCTACGGGCTTATTTGTCGTAAAAAGACGTTGATAGTAGTTGAAGAAGACATCGGAAGGAATACGCTCAGGCTCACGTGTAAAGAAGTTAGAAGAAGCAAGCGTCAGCATCATTTCCCGCACATCACTGCTTACGTTTTTCTCTTCCATCCATTTCTCAATAGACATATGCGGATGTCCTTTTTCCATATGAAGCATCGTCTTAAAGATATTAAATGTAAACTTAATCTTACCAAGACTGTTTAAAATAGATGTATTAAATAGGCCTTGGATGTTAGCGGGCATGTCTGTTAATTTGTCACCAATATCATATTTTGCTTTATTTGGCACAAAGTCGCGCCAATCAATATGAATGCCCAATTCTTTTTCAAATTTGCGCAGCACGGAACTGTCCCGCCCATAGATCGCATGAGCTCCAAAGTTGAATGAGAAGCCTTTCAATTTTAATGTAACGGCCCGTCCACCCAGGTTGCCCCGTTCTAGTACAACGACCTTCTTTCCATTCTTCGCCAGGTAAGCTGCCGATGATAAACCAGCCAGTCCCCCCCCAACGATAACCGCATCATAGAGGGTTGCTTCAGTAGTTTCCATGTTGATAACATCTCCCATTGTGCAAATTGATTTTACACTATATTGGTGTTGCTTATATATTACCATCCAAATATGACATTTTACCTTCTTCAGAGTAATTAGACAATAGGGAGAATGATTTTACCAACAAAAAAGCAGCTTCATCCAAAAAGGAGAGCTGCTCTAAGCGTTTATAATACCTGGCGTTGTACATTTAATTGAGCCATTTCATATTCTTTCATCAGCCTGTCGATAATCGTCTGTACAGGCAGAATTTCTTTAATCTCGTGCACGCGCGCTCCTGCAAATACGAGTCCGTTTTCTACGTCTCCATTAACAGAAGCAACAAGCGAATCGAGCGTACAAAAACGGTAGGAACAATTTTTTAGGCAATCATGGCATTTTTCGATTTTTAATCGACCATCGTCGCTAATTGCATCCGTAAAGTGATTACGAATCGCACGTCCCTGCAAACCTACCGTTGTTTTAACCAATACGAGATCATCAGCATCAACTGTGTCTACATATTTTTGTTTGAATACATCCGGCGCATCGCACTCGCTGCTTGCGACGAACCTAGTTCCCATCTGTACACCGGAAGCGCCCATAGCAAGAGCACGTGAGATATCTGCACCGTTCATAATACCGCCTGCAGCGATTACGGGAATCTTGACAGCTTCCACTACTTCAGGCAATATGTCAAACAACGGTCGGTCCGTACCAAGATGCCCTCCTGCTTCAAATCCTTCCACAACGACAGCGGCGGCACCTAAACGCTCGGCAAGCTTGGCCAATTTTGCAGAAGAAACGATAGAGATTACAGGTACACCGTATTCTCTTCCCCATGTATACATGTCACGCGAGAAACCCGCACCCGAAATAATGAAATCAACCTTCTCTTCCATTGCTGCCTTAATCGTCTCCGGAAAATCATTCATCGCAAACAATACATTTACACCGATATATCCTTGTCCATTCGTCAACTCTCTCGCCCGGCGAATGTGAGCCCGCATCTCATCAATAGGTATGCCCGTTCCTGAAATAATTCCAATTCCCCCAGCATTAGCGACGGCTGCTGCCAGATTACTTAGTGAAATTCGCACTCCCATTCCGCCCTGCATAATTGGCACGTGCGGTTTCATATGGGCAATTTGCAATTGTGGTATATGCACCCCAATACCCCCTGTTCCATAACTCTAACCCTTGATTCAAGCATCCCAAAACGTAATTTAAACTATATCACATCTTGCGTCCAAAAAGTGTTAATTTTTCAAGGCAAATTTAACAATTCACACATGTCATAAAGTGATATAATTTTCTTATCATATAGAATAGATAGAAAGGATTGAAACCATGCTAACATTTGGAACGATTATGAAACAAAATACCGATAAGTATGCCGACAAACCAGCCGTAATCTTTAGAGATACAGTGCATACGTACAGAGAATTAAACAGCCGTGCAAATAAACTTGCAAACGCTTTCCTTTCCATCGGATACAAAAAAGGGGACAAGGCAGCCGTTCTCATGAAAAACCATGCCGCTTACGTAGAAATGATGATTGCGTTTGCGAAAATTGGCGTCGTTACGGTGCCGATTAATTACCGTCTCGTCGGTGCAGAGATTGACTACATTCTACAGCATTCAGATAGCCGTGCTCTTATCATAACAGCAGAGTATGCAGCAGAAGTCAGTACCTTACAATCCACGCTCTCTAAGCTCGATACCGTACTCGTAGTGGATGGAGCAGGAGAGCTTGGAATGCAGGATTATGAAGCATTTATCGCTGAGGCACAGGACAGCGAGCCGTGGTCGGATGTAGAGGAGATTGACCCGTTTTATATCGGATATACCTCAGGTACAACCGGCAAACCAAAAGGCGTAGTCATCTCTCACCGCTCTCGCGTGCTTACCGGGATGACAGCCGCTTACGAATATAAGCTTGACGAATCGGATACACACCTTGTGGCAGGACCGATTTATCACGCGGCCCCGTGGATCTTTCTTGTTACGCAATTGCTCGTAGGCGGTACGCTAGTGATCCATGAGATGTTCCGCGCCGAGCAGGTTCTCGCCGATATTGCACGCCATCATATTACGAATACGTTTTTAGCACCAACAATGTATAACTTCTTAGTTAATGTCTCCGAAGAAGTGAAGACACAATATGATCTCTCGTCCATGCGCGTGCTTATTTCAGCCGGATCACCCCTGCCTACCAAAACCAAACAGGATGTGCTCGCCTTCTTTCCTGGTGCGGACCTGCATGAATTCTATGGTTCAACAGAAAGCGCGATCACGCTCAATATCAAGCCAAAGGATATCGAACGCAAAGACCGCTGTGTCGGCCGTCCGTTTCCTCTTGTAGACTGTATGATTCTTACTGATGATAAAGAGCCTGTTTCACAAGGGGAGATCGGGGAGTTGTATTTCAAGGCGCCTTATTTGCTTGATGAGTATTATAAAAACCCGGAAGCAACCAGCATGTCATTCTATAATGGATACTTCACGGTCGGTGACATGGCCATGCAGGATGAAGAAGGGTTGTATTACATTGTCGACCGCAAAAAAGATATGCTGATCAGCGGAGGAGTTAACATCTATCCGCGCGAAATCGAAGAGGTGCTCTATACGCATCCGCACATTCTCGACGCAGCCGTTATCGGTGTGCCGGATCCGGTATGGGGAGAGTCGGTAAAAGCAGTGGTAGTACCGCGCGATGGAGCACAGTTAACTGCTGAAGAGGTAATGGAGTATTGCAAGGGCAAGATTGCTAGCTATAAACGGCCAAAATCAGTCGATTTTCTAGACGAGCTTCCGCGCAATCCATCGGGTAAAATACTAAAAACCGTCCTGCGTGATCAATATTGGCAGGATCAGCAAGCAAAAATCTAACAAATCCCAAGCAAAAAGAGCCTGCGTGATCTCCGTCAGGCTCTTTTTTTTCTGTCTGCTTTATAATTATGGTGCATGAATCTCATCATGAACAAGCGGCGGCGCTTCGACCGCTTCCTGTACAATTCCATAAGCTTTCGTAATCATTTCTTTTACTTCCGCTACATCCTCACGATTGCTGTAGATTGTCACCAGCGAATCGCCTTTCTTTACGCTGTCTCCAATCTTCTTACGCAAGATGAGACCGACCGCTAAGTCGATTGTTGATTCTTTGGTTGCTCGACCAGCGCCAAGCAGCATGGCCGCTGTGCCGATCCGATCTGCCTGAATGGAATCCACATATCCGTCCGCTTCCGCTTCCAACTCAAACGTATATTTCGCTTGGGGAAGCTTAGCCGGATCATCGACAACAGAAGCATCTCCACCCTGCGCTGAAAGAAACGTCTTGAATGTCTCAAGCGCCTTCCCATTACGAATGACCTCTTCAAGCTTCTCGCGGGCCGCCTGCGGGCTATCAGCCTGACCGCCAAGATACACCATATGACTACCAAGCGTCAGACACAGCTCTTCTAAATCTTTGGGTCCCTCCCCCCGCAGCGTATCAATCGCTTCCTGTACCTCCAAAGCATTGCCTACCGCATAGCCAAGAGGCTGACTCATGTCAGAGATTACCGCCATCGTCTGGCGTCCCACATTGTTTCCGATTGCAACCATGGCCTCTGCCAATTCGCGGGCATGCTCTAGATCCTTCATAAAAGCCCCGCTGCCCGTCTTAACATCGAGCACAATGGCATCGGCTCCGGAGGCAATCTTTTTGCTCATAATGGAACTTGCAATAAGCGGAATGGAATTGACAGTCGCTGTCACATCGCGCAGCGCATACAGCTTTTTATCCGCAGGAGTCAGGTTCCCACTCTGTCCAACTACCGCTACTTTATTCGTATTCACCAGCTCGTTAAACTGTTTATTATCAATCTCTACATGAAAGCCCGGTACCGATTCCAACTTATCAATCGTTCCTCCCGTATGTCCCAGTCCGCGACCTGACATCTTCGCCACAGGGATACCCAGAGCCGCCACAAGCGGAGCGAGCACAAGCGTAGTCGTATCCCCTACGCCACCGGTACTATGCTTATCCACTTTGACACCCTGAATCGCTGAGAGATCAATCTGATCGCCCGATTCTACCATTGCCATCGTCAGATTCGCCCGTTCATCCTGTGTCATATCACGAAAGAAAATCGCCATAGCTAAAGCCGCCATCTGATAATCCGGAATCTCGCCGCTCGTATATCCAGCGATCACAAAATCAATCTCTTCTTTACTCAGTTCCTGTCCGTCACGTTTTTTCTCGATCACGTCTACCATTCTCATGCCGAACACCTCCTGTTTTTTCCTCTACAATAGCATACCAGCAATGGCTGCGCTTAACAACGAAGCAAGCATACCAGCAGCAACGGATCGAAGTCCCATACGCGCAATGTCCTGGCGGCGATCCGGTGCCAGCCCTCCCAGTCCGCCAAGCAGAATCGCCATCGAGGATAAATTGGCAAATCCGCATAAGGCAAAGCTGACAATCGCGACTGTTTTTGGTGATAAATTCTGAATTTGCGGAGCAAAATCGCTATACGCTACAAACTCATTCAACACAAGCTTCTGTCCAATAAAGCTGCCCGCTTTTACCGCCTCCTCCCACGGCACCCCTACAGCAAATGCCAACGGCGCAAAAATAAACCCGAGAATTTGCTGCAAAGACAAACCCGGATAATTAAACAGGCTGCCGATTGCTCCAAGAATGCCGTTTACGAGCGCAATCAAGGCGATAAAAGCAAGCAGCATAGCGCCGACGTTCAACGCAAGCGTCAAGCCTACGCTTGCCCCACGTGCCGCCGCATCAATTACATTAACCGATTCCGTATCGTCGTCCATCTTAAACTCAAGTCGACTGCCCGGAGCGCTCTCCGCTTCCTCCGTCTCCGGTACGAACAGCTTCGCCATAACAAGGCCTGCAGGAGCCGCCATAAAGCTTGCAGCAAGCAAATACTCCAACGGTACGCCAAGAAGCGAATAACCGATCAGCACTGAGCCGGCAACGGAAGCCAACCCACCGGTCATAACCGCAAATAATTCTGATTTGGTCATCGTAGCGATATACGGACGCACCACAAGCGGCGCTTCTGTCTGCCCAACAAAAATATTCGCGGCCGCGGACATCGATTCAGCCTTGCTTGTCCCAAGCATCCAGGACAACGCTCCGCCGATCACCTTAATGATCGCCTGCATGATCCGCAGGTAATACAGAACAGAGATGAGAGAGGAGAAGAAAATAATTACTGTCAGTACTTGAAAGGCGAATACAAAGCTAATCCCCGACTCCTTTATATAGAGTCCGCCAAAAAGAAACTGCACCCCTTCATTGGCATAATTCGTAATCTCTGTTACCGCCAAAGTTAATCGCTGCAGTCCTGCCTTTCCTGCTTCCCATTTCAATACGATAAATGCAAAAACTAACTGAATTGCTAATCCGCCTAGGATAGGCCGCCACGAAATGGCTTTTCGGTTCGTCGAAAACAAGAAAGCAATCGCAAATATTACAAGGATTCCAAAAAAGCCCCACAAAATATTCACATTCTCTCACCTCATCACATTAATGTAGACAACATCCGTTCTCTACCATCGCGTTCTGGGATTAGCAGCTACATTCATTCATTTACCCTGCCTCACATCTTTTCATACCCATTTTAAAAGTCATTTCCCCTTTTTATTCTCTCTGAACTGCACGTACTACAAAAAAAAGACCACTGCTAATAGAGCAGTGGCAATATAGGGGGAGAAAGAGAGAGAAAAAAATTCTCATGCTAGTATTATTACTATTCCCGAATCTTTTTTTTCTTAAACATATTCCCGCCTATTTTTTTATTTCTTTTTCCTCTGTATTCGCCTGAATCGGTGGAATAATGGAAGGAGGAATCACCCCTGGCACTTCGCTGCCGGTCGGCCTTCCTTCCCCATCATAGTAGAACTGCGGTACATTCCCCACAATAAGCGCGTTAGAGATTGGGTATTCTGCTTCTACCAAGGCAGGCTCCGTCGAAAAGGGAATGACGATTTTGACCTTCGTCTGCACAATCATCACTACGGTAATTAGCACCATATTAATGCCTGCCTCCTGCATCTTGATATCCATTTCTACATGCACATTGCCGAATGGAACAAGCGTCAAGGGGAGATCTGGACCCATACGCGCAAGCAAGTTGCTGTGCAGAGCCTGCCCAATAGGCAGCGTCTGCGGCATAGCTTCAAGGTCATTTAAAGCATGTGACACATTTTCAATTGCATCGAGCACGATTCGTGAATATTCATTTCCGTTAAAAAGCGCGGCTTGCACTCTTCCCTGGCTATCTTCTTTTAGCTCTACCAGGTTCTTAAAGCTAACTTCTTTGATCAGCTTTTTGCTAATTGCTTCATGGATCGCTTTCGTCGCTATCTGATCCGCCCGAACGCGAGCAATTTCATGAAGAACAGGCTCGATATTTTTCTCCACATAATAAAAAGTTTGAAAGGTAAGGCCTAAAAAGATAAGCAAGGAGATGAGAAACATAAACTTTGAAGGAATAGGCGCCCGCGTTGAGCGATTGCGCAATCTTCTCCGCTTCATACCGCCACCCCCTGCTTGTAATATATGCCCAAGGGTGAAGGGCTAACACTGAACATGCGTAAAAAGCCCGCCAGCAGTTCTGCCGACGGGCTTTGAGTTTGACTACTATTCGTTTCTATTAATAGCTGCGACGGCGCATTCCTTTAAGCAGCAAGCTTGCGATAAACACAAGCACGACTGCACCGATAATGGCTGGAACGATGGCAAATCCGCCTACCACCGGACCAAAGTCGCCAAGAAGAGCAGAACCGATCCATGCACCGATGAATCCGGCAATAATGTTTCCGATAATGCCGCCTGGCACGTCACTTCCGACAATGGCTCCAGCCAACCAACCGATAATACCTCCAACAATTAATGCCCATAGAAAACTCATACTGTGTATCCCTCCAGATGTCTTTATCGTAATGCAAAATTGCTTATGCTTTGTAATACCCCGCCTTTTTTTTCTTGACACATTTTCGTCATATAACAAAATAAAAGTAAGAATCTGGTTTCATCATGGACGAATGGTGGAAAAAAATAAAAACCCCCAACCGAATGAATTCGGTTGAGAGTTAATAGCGTAGGTCTGTATGTATCTTACTATCTATTTATTTCGTAACACGCTTGGCTCCCACATAACGGGAACCCCAATAATACTTATCGTTGATGTTACTGATGGAAACACCTTGGCTGCTAGAGGAATGAATGAATCGGCCTCCACCTAAATACATACCTGCATGTGTAATAGGAGCACGACGGGACGTCTTAAAGAACACCAAATCTCCAGTACGCAGCTGTGAGCGGGAAACCGTCTGCCCTCTCTGATACATTGCGTTTGCCGTACGCGGTAACGTAATCTTCTCGCTCTTATATACATAGTTTAAGAATCCAGAGCAATCAAAACCGCTTTTTGTCGTTCCGCCCCATTTGTATGGAGTTCCTAATACACTTACTGCTTTGGATACAAGAGACTCATTGGCTGCAGAAGCCACTCCTGTTCCAGCAGGCACAAAGAGGCTGCTTATCGCAACTGCACCTGCCATTGCAACTGTCATGATCGTCTTTTTTACCATCGTCTAGTGTTACTCCCTTCATGCCTACGAGGTTAGTTGACGGGTTAAGAGGATAAGGTCTCTTTTCGTATGTACACGAATACACCCCAGAAGTAAATCGTCCCCCGCTTCACATAATGTGAATTCGGCAAGTAAACTTTTTCTATTAATTGGCCACCTCTACAATAGTAATCATTCTCTATGTTTCTATCTCTTTCCAACAACAACGGTTTAAGTTTATCGAATTCTATCGAAAAAGAGAAGATTTTTAAGAAATTGTTCACATTTCAGACACAATTAGGTGAATTTTTTTGCAACCCGAAAAAATAATCTTTCTTTTTACGATTTGGATATAACTTCTAAAAGCCAGGATGCATCCATCCTGGCTTTATTTATCCGTAAATAATATGCGCCGTTCCTCCCATGCTGTTTCATGATACGCACGCGCAATCCCTTCCTGCCTAATCTTCTCCTTGGAGACATTTTTATACGGAATTGTGATCTCCCATATATCCGCAAACGGAAAAGGCCGCAGCGCTACCGTCTGAGCATTTGCCCAATGAGCCATCACTTTCTTACCTGCTGCAAAAGCGAATGCCTGCGGGAAACCGTTCCGGAACCAGCTGATTTCTTCTTCTTTTGCTACGCCGGGTTCCTGCATACAAACATACAAGGAAAGGTTATCGCAAAATTGAAGAAGATCAAATTGAAAATCCAGCGCCTCTTTTTCTGCTTGATTGAGGGAGAACTGTGCAAGAAGCCGACGCTGCCTCTCCCGCTCCTTATCCACATATGCCAGCGCTGCCTCTTCAGACGTACCATCAAAAAAAGATACATAGTGCATGCTGCACAAAAGTGCCGCATACGGACTCTCCTTCTCGATTTCGTCTACACCTTTTTTGTAAAAAGGGAGCTTGGGTACCAAAGGAAAATCTACAAATGTATACGGCTTCCTCTCAGCATCATACCAAAATGGCGTATCGTCTACATCTATCCAACCCCGATCATGCTGACTGATTCCGTAGATAACCTCCTCACGTTTTTCTTTTCCAATAAAATAATCATCCTTCCAGTGTCCAGCCATCCCTCCAGAAGCGAGCGCGTGATCATGCTGTGTGAACATGACAAAGCTATATTCCCGTTCATATGCGATCATATTCTCTCTCCTTTGCTTTTACTCTGTTATGTTACCTTCTCTTTACCCATATTTTTTTCATTCGCACGCTGCCGCAGCCACCACTGTAAAAGGGGCGGAACGAGGAACATGACAAAAAACACCCGAAAGAGCTGATATCCGCTCACCATCGATAGATCAGCATGCACCATACTCGCCGTTACACCCATCTCGGCAATTCCGCCCGGTGCAGTGCTTAAAAAAGCTGTCGTCAATGTCATCGGTGTCCACAATGTAAGCAAAAATGCGAGCAGAAGGGAAAAAAGAACAAGAATGATACTGCTAAGCACCGTATATATACTTAAAGCCTGCATGTTTGTAATCGACTGCGGCTTCATCTGTAAGCCGATATGGACTCCAATCGCAAATTGAGACAGCAGAACAAAGGCCGAAGGAAGAGGAGGGGCTTCTCCGCCGATAGCAACCAATACGATCGCAGTACTCAGCAGCGGCCCTGTCAAAGCGCCCGCAGGAAGACCAAGGCGCGGTCCTCCCCACATGCCAAGCAGCGCAATACCGGCATAGAGAAAATACTGCTCCCATGAAGCGGAGAAGCCGACTGCTCCTGCCGCCGTCCCTCCCCCGTCTCCGCTAGAAACCATCGGCTGCTCAAGACCATGCACCGTAAGAAACGGCACCAGAAAAATAACGGCCATGACGCGAACTGTCTGCATAAAGGCTACCATGGTCTCATCGACTGCTTCCGCCTCCTCACTTAGGATAAGCATTTGTGAGAGTCCGCCGGGTACACTGCCAAAAATCCCTGTCGCAATATCCGCTCCAAGACGCTTGGCAATGATCATGCCGAGCGACAGACTGATCCCGACCGTAAGCGCCGTTGAGATCAGCATGAATGGAAGCTGCTGGAGGATCTGCAAGGCCGTCTCCCGCGTAAACGAAGCACCCAGCATGTATCCTAAAAGAAGAAGGGCCGTCTGACGAAATGAATACGGCCATACAAGCGAACGACCGGTTAGCAAGCGCCAGATCGTTACAGATGCTACCGGACCAAGAATCCACGGAAGCGGTACGTGAAGCAGCAAAAACAGCAAAGCACCCACAATACCTACACCCGCAGTCTCTAACGCAGCCGCATGTTTTTTTATCGTTTCCATTTAGCTTCTCTCCTTTACCTCTTCCCTCATCCTACTCCCTTCCTTAATCTGCCGCAAATAAAAAACCCCCGCTCCGGTAAGAAGCGGGGATGATGTTACACTATTTAGCAAAGATGTGCTTGCCGATCTTTTTAATCTGCTGCCGTGTCCAAATCCATTTGGATGTAGCAATATCGGGGTTGAAGTAATAAAGTGACCGATCAGTCGGATCGACTCCTCGAAGCGCTTCACGCGCTGCACGATACGCCTGTTTATTCGGCGTCAGGGCATATTGACCGTCAGAGACAGCCGTGAATGCGCCCGGCTGAAAAATCACCTCTTGCATCGTCTTTGGGAACTCTTCTGATTGCAGACGGTTTAATACTACCGCACCTACAGCAACTTGTCCTTCAAACGATTCACCGCGCGCTTCCCCGTGGATAACCCGAGCGAGCTTATCTACATCTTCTTTTTTTATCGTCGATTTCTTTATTTTGGCCAGTGTGTTTGGCCCAGCTACTCCATCTACCGCTAGACCATGCTCACGCTGAAAAGCCTGTACCGCTTTTTCAGTCAATGTGCCGTAATAGCCGGTTGACGCTACAGAAAGATATCCTTGGGTACCCAATTGAAATTGTAAATCCCAGACATCGCTGTTTTTCATGCCTTTCTTTAACATTGGTGCCGCTCCTGCATGAGCATACGTCGGTCCTGCTGTAGTTCCTAGCATAAGAGCGGACAGGAGCAGCGGTACTACGATTCTCTTCTTCATCTTGGCGTGACCTCCTCTTTCTCCTTCCCCACATTATAGGGAGAGCCCACTGGGCATTCAATACACAAAAAGTCGTAACTATATGGAAAAAAGAGAGAGAATATGGAGGTTTCAGCAAGTTTCAAAAGAAAAGAAGCAAAAACGTAGGAAACGATTCCCACAAGCCTTCCTGTCGATTCGTATATATAGGCTGCATATGAAAAAAGAGAGAGGTGCATCCCCTCCTCTCTTCTGCGGCTTTTATTTTATATGATGACGATCCATTGTAAAGCCAGATAGCGCCTGCTCTTCTTCTTGAAACACACGTTCAAGCTGCGATGCCACACTGCGAATCTCATCCTGTGCATATACTTCCTTACGAAGCGTGACAAAATGGGACAGACCATACAGGTTAGCATAGAGCGGAAGACGGCGCGCATTGGCGTTAAGCACTACATACGGCGCAATGCCGCTGAGCCCTGCACCCACAAGTTCATTATATAATTGATGGGATTGATCGCGCATGCTCAGTAGAATATCGAAGATCCGCTCTGCTTCTGGTATGTCAGACGCTTCTGCTGCTTCAGACGGGATGATCAACCCATAGTAAGTATCCGGTAGCTGCAAAGAAAAATCGAAGGCCCGATGCCGGATGATCTGATGATGGCATCCTTGAGAACATGTAATGGCAACCGGCTTACCAAAGGCGCGCATCACCGTTGGAAGTTCGCTGAATCGATTCATTTCCGTCATATCACCTAGCACAATATCCCTTGCATGGGTACAGGAAAGACCAACTGCATCCTCTACTTCAACAAACGGGCCATTGTACACGGGAAGGATATCCACATGGGATGTACGTCGCTTATAAAACTCGGCTGTATAAGAACGCAAATACGGAGTCGCTTCTGTATCACGAAGCAGGGACGGCAATACTTCCGCTGTATGTGCTCTAATTTTTGCTGCGGTCTCAACCACTTCTTGGCTATAGCCTTCATGGGCGAGCATTTCCGCTATCGCATCCGAGATGGCCCGCGCATTCCCTGTTACGGCTACATTAGACTTCGCAGCAAGCGGCAGCACATTACGCGCCTTCTCGTATGCCAGCTTTTCGATATCACCGTCTTTTCTATCTGGATTCCTCTTTTTGATGACATCAACAAACAGCGGAATAAGCTCTTCGTATTTTTCAAAGCATTCTTCTCCAAAACGAATATAGCGCTCTTTAAGCGTTGGATGGTCATCGAGCTCTTTTGGAATGACAAAGGCCTGCGATTTCTGATTCTGCATGTTAAACTCAGTAAACGATAACCATTTTGCAGCTTGGACGGTTTCTAATACCTCAGTAAACCAACGAGAGACACCTTCAATACAGAATTGAGCCACGGCATGCTCCCTGATACTCGGGTGACCATACCTAGCCTCCCACTCCTTCATGAATCCACCGGAATAGACTGCGGACTGCTTCCACATGGAGATCATATCTACATCCGGCAGCTGCAATGTGTCTTCTTTGATCAAATCATACAAGCTCTCACGGAAGCTATACGGACTCCGACTCACCTTGGCAAAAACAGTGCCTACTACTTCTGTTGGTATATTTTTAATTGCATATACGTTATCTTCAGTACTGGTTACACAATTCTCCAATCTCATTCCCTGCTCCACCCCATTCATCTATTCCGCTATAAAATCGGCTCACACTGTACGATGGTTATGTTGAGCTCTTTGGAAAGGTCCATTTCGTAATACGGGACAGGCTTGCTTCCATCTTCACGCTTAATGATGCGCACTACAGGTCGTCCCGGTAGATTCCGATTATAATCAACAACAATGCCGACGGCTCCCGTATTCAGTGTAACTGTTAAGCCAATCGGATAAATAGCAACCGTCTTACGGAACGCTTCAACAATCTTCGGCTCAAAATGAGTGCCTGTACCGGCAAAAATAATTTCCATAGCATCATGCGGTAGCATAGCATTACGATATACCCGATTGGTTGTCAGCGCATCAAATACATCACACACGGAGAGCAGACGCGCATACTTATGGATTTCGTCACCTTGCAAAGCTCTCGGATAACCTGTCCCATCAAGTCTCTCATGATGTTGGTACGCACAATGCGCCGCCAGCAACGGGATACCTTGCTGGTGACGCAAGTAGTTAAATCCGTATTCTGCATGCTGCTTTACGGTAGAGAACTCCTCATCGGTAAGACGGCCAGGCTTATACAGAATCTCCTCGGGAATCATCAGCTTCCCAATGTCATGCAGCATAGCTCCGATGCCAAGTTCCAACAATTCCTTATCCGTATATCCAAGTTCAAGACCGACCGCTGCAGCATAGATCGCAACATTAAGCGAATGAGCATACACATAATGATCCTGAATGTACATATCACTTAATAGTCCTATCGCTTTTCGGTTGTTTTTCAAATCGGCCAAAATCAATTCAAACACATTGCGGAAAGCAGCCGTTGTAGCGGGAGAGAGGCGCGCTTTCCACTTTTTCTCGGCATGAATGATTTCTGAGAATCCCTGATAAATAACCTTCATCGCCATTTGTCTGGTTTCTTGTGAAATAGTTTCTTCGATTTCTATATCTTCCGTCGCTTCATCCCGTATATATATCGTGTTGATTCCCTTTTGCTTTAAACGCTCAATCATACTATCTGTTAGCGTCATATCTGTATTAAGCAAAATTGTTCCCTGATCCGTACAAATCGGCTGTGCCAATACCATACCCGCTTGACAGCGTTCAATGGAGATTAATCGCATACCTCGTTAACTCCTTATTTACCTAGTCTCTTTTTCTCATTATACATACCGTCCTCTAGGAAATATATCGTATAATCTACCTAAAAAAAAGAGCTTTCCATTGGAAAGCTACAGCATAGCAATAATTGCATCTTTACCTTTCATCCCCGGCACGATACCTATTTCCTCCGCTGCGATCGTGACAGACTCTAGCGGTGCTTCGAGCAGTTGTTCAATCGTTCGCACACCCAGCGCTCTTCCGGCAATAATCCCGCGGTCTGCAAGACGTTCATTTAATAACCCTACATCAAGCGCCCCACACATAATATAGCCTCTCTCTGTCGTAACCATCAGTAAATTTGTTTTCGGCAATGCAACCGAAACAGCCGTTACTTGATGACCATCAAGCACAAGCGGTTTCACCTCGACCATGCTCTACGTCCTCCCTATGCCTTATTCCTTTCCCTCTACACTATGTAAGAGGCCAAGTTTCTGTGACATCTTAATGGTATCGCTGCTGGCGAACTGTCTCCGGCCGCACATTTCTTGCGCCCTCCTCCGCCATTTTCACTCGCAGCATCTCCATTAGATACAAGCCAAGCATCTGATACATCTCGTTTTCATTCATCTCTTCGATCCACTGCATCAGCTCTTCTTTTCCCTGACCATGCAGAAGACTCATCACGATGGCTGTCACATCTTCTTCGTCGCCTGTTAATTTATCTCGATACAAATTGTAAATCTCATTGACTAGTTTCATGAAACATACGTACCCCTTTCACATCTATAATGCTCATGCGGTCTCTCTACTATCTTCCGCTTTATAATACATGCCAGTGTCTACATGCAGCATCCTGTACTGCCTGCTCGTTCTGCAGTTGCTTACCTAATACATCACGTAAGAATTCCGGTAAATAAAACATTGTTTCTGTCCCCTGTTTAAATATAGGAAAAACAACGCCGAATGTAAACATATCAATGATGCCAACTGTATAAATTCGATCCTTTTGCAGCATCGTGCCTTGAATCTCTACTCTGCGAATTCGTTTCCCAACAGCCGCAGTCCGGTCATAATAAATGTCCGCACCATCTACACCTAACCAGCCGATGACTTTCCCTCTAAAACCAAATCCGCGTACCTCTTTATGAATTACGGAGGCATCCAATGCTTCTTCCAAAACGCCAAGCAGTTGTTCACCCGTTAGCTTCATCCGGCATGGATTAATAGGATGAGGGCATACCGCTAATAAATCCTTGCGTGTAATATCCCCTTTGGGCAAGGAGAAGAGTAGCGTTCCCGAATTCACGAGACCAACCTCAGCATCTACCCAAGAACGAAGCCCTGACGCCAATAGGGTAGCAAGCGGTGACTCCTCCTCCCATGATACAGGAAGATCGTGCGTTACACTAGCAATGACCTCTCCCATCATGCTTTCTGCTTGTCCGAGATGGGTAGCAATCACCTGTGTGACCTTTTCATCGGGAACATATTGTCTAGAGGAGTGACAGGAAGCACAGATCTTAGTAATGGTTTTTGTTTGTTTATTATATGCTACAGTAACATGACCAATGTATTGACCAAACTTTCCTGTCTGGCAAATCAGCGTACTGCCAATTCGCTCTCCCGCTTCAAGATAGGTATGCGTATGTGCGCCTAAAATCAGATCGATCCCTTCTACTTGCTGTGCAAGCTCAACATCCTTACCATAGCCAATATGGGATAACACAACAATTACATCAACAGAAGAACGCAGAGCCGCCACACCTTCAGCCACCGCCTGAATAGGGTCGCTTGTAGTTAGCCCCAGCAATTCATATACCGAGGGAAAAGAGGCCGTGACTCCAATCCATCCGACCGTTAGATCACCATACTGCTTGCGAAGATACGGCTGAAGAAAGTCCGGACGTTTGCCGCTTCGCACGTCAAATAAATTCGCACATACAACAGGAAATGCTGCCTGATCATACAAGCAGTCAAAAGCATCGCGAGGAAGTGTGAGGCCTTCATTATTGCCAATCATAGCGATATCATATCCCGTTTCATTCAATACATCGATATTGGCCTTCCCTAACGTCGCTTCTGTTTTTAGGCTCATTCGATCCATATGATCCCCTACATCCACTGTGACAACCGCTTCTCCTTTCTCCTGCAAAGCTAAGCGAAGCGTCTTTAAGCCGGTGGAAATATGAGGCATCTCTTCGAAATGACTATGTAAATCATTCGTGTGCAGAATATGTAGAATGCTCTCTTCCTTCCCCACGTTATTGCCCCTTTCGTATTAACATTATTTCAGTCCCTGCCATAACATACGAATAGCAATTAACAATAGAACGACCTTTAAAATTCTCTCAAGCCATTGGCCCGATAACTTGCGCGAGAGCTGACTGCCTACTTTCCCTCCGATCCAGGCACCAGGCGCCGTAGCAATGACCGCTCCCCATGCTACATGCCCAAGCACCACATGAGTGACGCTTCCTACAGACGAGGAGAGCAGGATAACAAACATGGAAGTGGCTGCGGCCACATGTGGCGGAAAGCGAAACAATACGAGTAAAAATGGGACGAGCAGCGCCCCTCCCCCAATGCCAAATACGCTGGATAGAATGCCTACTGCCAAGGCAAGACAGATCGCATAAGGCTTTGAATATCCGTATGTATGTACCTGTCCGTTTGCGTCTGTATAGGTCTTCGTCGTTTCCCACTGTTTTTCTTTCTTTCCTCTTAATCGTGGTCGATAAGAAAGGAGGAATAACATGAACAACATGAAGATTCCATAATATAAGGTAAAGGAGTCTTTATCAAAATACTTGGACAGCCAAGCACCGATGATTGCACCCGGCGCACTTCCGGCAAAAAACAACCACGCGCTTGAGAAATCAATTAATTTCTGCTTCGCATAACTGATGCTTGAGGCAAGCGACGTAATAATAATGAGCATCAGTGATGTCCCAATGGCAAGCTGCGGAGTAATCTCAGGTATCCCCGGTATACTCCCTGATAAATAAAACAATGCAGGGACAAGGATAATACCTCCGCCCAGTCCAAGCAAACTCCCGAATGTGCCTGCCACCATACCGACAAGCGTAAGAATTAACCAACCCATAGCTATTCACTCCAATATGCATCGTTGCGCTTTCTATCTTTTCTTTCATCATAACATAAAAAAAGCTCCCGACTAAATCGGGAGCCTTTTTGAGAATGCGTGTATTATCCAATAGAGCCTTCCATCTCAAATTGAATCAGACGGTTCATCTCTACCGCATATTCCATTGGCAGTTCTTTCGTGAACGGTTCGATGAAGCCCATGATAATCATTTGTGTCGCTTCGTCTTCTTTTAAGCCACGGCTCATCAGGTAGAAGAGCTGCTCTTCACTTACTTTCGATACTGTTGCTTCGTGTTCAAGTGTAATATTCTTATTCAAGATTTCATTGTATGGAATGGTATCAGAAGTTGACAGCTTATCAAGAATGATGGTATCGCACTTCACATTAGACTTGGAGCCTTCAGACTTACGGCCAAAGTTCGCAAGACCGCGGTACGTTACTTTACCGCCATGCTTACTAATACTCTTCGATACGATGGTAGAGCTGCAATCCGGTGCAAGATGAACCATTTTGGCACCTGCATCCTGATGCTGTCCCTTGCCCGCTACAGCAATCGAGATAACCACGCCTTTTGCACGCGGTCCTTTCATGATAACGGCCGGGTATTTCATCGTGAGCTTACTACCGATATTACCATCGATCCACTCCATCGTAGCATCTTCTTCTGCTACGGCACGCTTCGTAACAAGATTGTATACGTTGCTTGACCAGTTCTGGATCGTTGTGTAGCGACAGCGTGCACCCTTTTTAACAATGATCTCAACGACCGCGCTGTGCAGTGAATCCGTGCTGTAGATCGGAGCCGTACAGCCTTCTACATAATGGACGAAGCTGTCTTCATCAGCGATAATCAGCGTCCGCTCAAACTGCCCCATATTCTCGGAGTTGATACGGAAATACGCCTGTAATGGTGTTTCGCATTTGATTCCCTTCGGCACGTAGATGAAGCTTCCGCCTGACCATACCGCACTATTCAATGCAGCGAATTTATTGTCCGTTGGCGGAATAACTGTGCTGAAGTATTCCCTCACAATCTCCGGATGCTCGCGCACTGCCGTATCCATATCACAGAAGATAACCCCCATCTCTTCGAGGTCCTCCTGCATATTGTGGTAAACCACCTCGGATTCGTACTGTGCCGATACACCCGCCAAGAACTTCTGCTCCGCTTCTGGGATACCCAGGCGATCGAATGTATTCTTAATCTCTTCCGGTACTTCATCCCAACTGCGTCCTGCCTTCTCGGACGGCTTCACATAGTATGTGATGCTGTTGAAATCAAGCTCCGTCAAATCGCCGCCCCATGTCGGCATCGGCATGCTTTGGAAAAGTTCCAGCGATTTGAGGCGGAAGTCAAGCATCCATTGTTCTTCGCCTTTCATACGGGAAATTTCCTCTACAATTTCTTTAGTCAGCCCTTTTTTTGCCCGGAAGACCGAAATATCTTTGTCATGAAACCCATACTGATATTCTGAGGATAGCTCAGGTGCTTTTTTGCTCATTTTCATTTCCTCCTTGCTAAGGCGCGTTACGCCTCCTCATGTTTAGGCTGCTCGCGAAGGCCTTTCTCCATGGCTTTCCACGCGAGAGTTGCGCACTTGATACGGGCCGGAAACTTACTTACGCCTTGCAGTGCTTCAATATCCTCCAGGTCAGCTTCTTCGATCTCTTCATCCGAGGCTTCCCCTTTCATCATGCGGGAGAATAATTCGGAGATGGCCAATGCTTCGTCTACTTCAAGCCCTTTGACAGCTTCCGTCATCATCGAAGCAGAAGACATGCTGATTGAACAGCCTTCTCCGGTAAAGCGGGCGTCAGCAATTTTTCCGCCTTCCACTTTCATCTGCAGTTGAATACGGTCGCCGCAGGTCGGGTTATTCATATTTACCGTCAGTCCACCATCCGCTAGCTCTCCGCGATTGCGTGGTCGCTGGTAATGGTCCATGATAACTCTGCGGTACAAATCATCAAGAGAAGACATTGCCGAAATACTCCTTTGTTTTGATAAGTGCTTTTACCAGCGCATCTATATCTTCTTCCGTGTTATAGAGATAGAAGCTTGCCCGTGCTGTCGACGATACTTTCAGCCACTTCATCAGCGGCTGGCAGCAGTGATGTCCTGCACGGATCGCGATTCCTTCTGTATCAAGAACGGTCGCAATGTCATGCGGATGTGCTTCATTCATCGTGAACGTAACCAGGCCGCTTCTCTCTTTCGGTCCAAAAATCTTCAGACCGTCAATGCCGTTAAGCTGATCCATCGCATAGCTGACAAGCTTATGTTCATGGTCACGAATCGCATCCATACCAATGGATTCAACGAAGTCAATGGCTGCGCCGAGACCGATTGCGCCGGCGATAATCGGTGTACCGCCTTCAAACTTCCACGGAAGCTCTTTCCAAGTTGAATCGTACAAATCAACGAAGTCAATCATCTCTCCGCCAAACTCCACCGGCTCCATCTTCTCAAGAAGCTCGCGTTTGCCGTATAGGACACCGATACCGGTTGGTCCTGCCATTTTATGGCCGGAGAATGCAAAGAAATCACAATTCAAATCCTGTACATCTACCTTCAGGTGTGGTGCAGCCTGCGCACCGTCCACCACCATAACTCCGCCGTGTCGGTGAACGATCTGTGCCACTTCTTTCACCGGATTGATCGAACCAAGCACGTTGGACACATAGCCCATCGCGACCAGCTTCGTATTCGATGTAATCGTTTGCTCTGCTGCTTCGATGGTAATCGTTCCATCCTCAGCGAGTGGAATGAATTTCAATGTCGCCCCGGTTACTTTGGCGATTTGCTGCCACGGAATAAAATTGCTGTGGTGCTCCACTTCCGTAATAACGATCTCATCGCCTTCTCTGATAAAGTTGCGGGCGTAGCCTTGTGCAACAAAATTCAGAGCCGTCGTCGTCCCGCGGGTAAAAATAACTTCTGCGGTTTCCTTGGCATTGATGAATTTGCGAACTTTCTCGCGCGCTCCTTCGTATCCATCCGTGGCAAGCGTTCCGAGGGTATGAACGCCGCGGTGTACGTTGGAATTGTATTCCCGATAATAGCGGTCCATCGCTTCGATAACCTGAACCGGCTTCTGTGATGTAGCCGCACTATCTAGGTATACAAGTGGATGGCCGTTTACCTTCTGATTAAGAATGGGAAAGAGTTCGCGAATTTCTTTTGCATTCATCAAGACAGCTTGCCTTCAATCATTGCGCTTAGGCGCTTTTGCATACCCTCAATCGGAAGTTGATCCAGTACGGGAGCTACGAATCCATTAATGATTAGGCGCTCCGCTTCTGTACGCGAGATCCCACGAGACATCATATAGTACAACTGCAGAGGGCTCACAGGGCCAACGGACGCCGCATGGCCTGCCATTACATCATCTTCGTCGATCAGAAGAATTGGATTGGCATCGCCGCGTGCTCGGTCACCGATCATGAGAATATTCTCAGCCTGTTCCCCGTTCGCTTTCTCCGCACCCTTCTTCATCTCTGTGATCCCATTGAAAATTGCGGTTGCCTCATCAAGCATAACACCGCGAGAGAGCATCGCGCTCTCTGTATGCGTGCCAATATGAATGACACGGGAGACGAAATTCTCTTTCTGGCTGCCATTTGCAATCGCGACGGTTTTTACATCGGTGGAAGAACCGTTCCCTTCCAAAATCGTCGTCGTATTGGATACGGTATTGCCTAAATTCATATCGCCTAGCAGCCATTCAATACGTGCATCATCGGCAGCTATACCGCGGCGGTGCGTATAATCTGTCACCGGTTCTACAAGCGAGCGCAGCGAAGCGTACTGTACACGCGCGCCGCCTGCAGCGAATATTTCTACCATGCCGTTCACGACAACTGGCTGTGTGTATTTTGCTCCGATCACATTCTCCGTAACCGTTACCTTGCTGTTTGATTCGGCTACGATCAGCGTGTGCGGTAGAAGCGCTACTTCTTCTTCCACGCCCCATACGAATGTCTGCAGCGGTTGTTGTACTTCAACATTTTTAGGCACGTATACGAAAAACCCACCGGTCCAAAGCGCTTGGTGCAACGCTGTAACCTTATGCTGTTCGATGCCGCTTTGGAACAGATATTTCTTAATCAGATCACCATGTTCCTTTATAGCTTCGGCTAACGGCATAAACACAACACCTTGTTCCTTTAGGGAATTGCTGATGTTTGCGTATACAATGCTTGCATGCTTTTGCACAATGATATTTTCATTGTCTGCATCTAATAGCTCTACAATTTCTTGCGGGAGTTCTTCCTTTGTGGAAAATGCTGCTTCTTCTTTATATGGAACAAATGCATCAATATTCCATTTATCAATCTTCGTCTTCTCGAGCTTCGGCAGCGGAAGTTGCTGATAGCCTGCAAATCCTTCCTGGCGAAGCTGCGTCAACCATTCCGGTTCGACCGTGGAAAAGCGTGTGACCGCTTCCTGGCCAAATCGTACGTTCGCTTCTACGCTCATTCCTGTCACTCCTCCTAACCTACGCTTCTGCGCCTACTGTTTCGTCCTGAATGCCCAGTTCTTCTTTAATCCAATCATAGCCGTTCTCTTCAAGCTTCAGGGCCAGTTCCGGTCCACCGGATTTCACGATGCGCCCCTGCATCATAACGTGGACAAAATCAGGCTTAATGTAGTTCAACAGACGCTGGTAGTGGGTAATCATTAATACACCCATCTCCGAACTGCGCAGCTCATTTACCCCACGTGCTACGATTTTCAGTGCGTCAATATCAAGGCCGGAGTCAATCTCATCAAGAATGGCGATGCTTGGCTTCAGCATCATCATCTGAAGAATCTCATTACGCTTCTTCTCTCCGCCGGAGAACCCTTCATTTACATAGCGGTGTGAGAAGGCTTGATCCATCTCCAGCACTTCCATTTGCTTATCCATTTGACGAATGAATTTAATAAGTGATACTTCTTTGCCCTCTTCTTGACGAGCATTGATTGCACTGCGTAGGAAGTCGGCATTTGTTACGCCGCTAATCTCACTTGGGTACTGCATCGCAAGAAACAGCCCTTTGCGTGCGCGCTCGTCTACTTCCATCTCCAGTACGTCTTCCTCGTTCAGCGTTACAGAGCCGCCGGTTACTTTGTACTTCGGATGACCCATGATGGCGGAAGCGAGCGTAGATTTACCCGTTCCATTCGGACCCATGATGGCATGTACTTCGCCGCCTTTAATTTCTAGGTTCAAACCCTTAAGAATTTGTTTATCCTCAATCGCAACGGTTAGGTCTTTTATTTGCAAATGCGGTGTTCCTGCCATGAGTAAATTCCCTCCATCTAACTTTTATCATCTTCAAAACATGACGGGCAATCGCCATGAAAATAGAACAATTGTGTTCAATCCTCTTTTATAATATAGTATAACATAGTTGAAAATCAAGGAAAGACCTATATACATATTTTTTAAACAAAATTGTTTAAAAAGTCGTTTCTTCATCCCTTTTAATATGGCTATAAATACTCCTAACTATAATATAGAAGTTCAAAAAAGAAAGCAGGCATTATTGCTTTCTTTTTTCATGTTTTCTTCGCACGTACCCCGATAAATTCCGCCTTGCGAGCAAATTGCAGCAGCTCTTTCTCTCCCGCACCGCTAACTGTTACATAAGAAGACTGCGGTTCTGTTCCCTTTGTCTGGATGGATACGCTGTGACGTTGATACTGTACCCGAATAATATTTTCCGCATTGATATGTACGAATGGAAAACCCTGCGAGGCAAACCCCATGAAAATACTTTTGCTATATACGATCACATCCATATCTGTTTCATGCACATGCTCATTGTGCATTACTTTTTTAACCTTTCCCTGCCAAAGCGGCACATCAAAATGATGAGGTCCGATGGTAGCAAGATCGCCTGCGTTGTCCCTTTTCCTCGTTAACGCATAAAAAGCCAAGATAAACAGCAGAATCGAAACGAGCATTGCTGCGCCTACATACAGAATAGTTGCTGTCATGTCTATTTCCTCACTCTAACCTTTTTGCTTATAATCTTAGCATTTTTCATTTCTTCCATTAGGCACAGACACGAATTTGTAACTTATTTTTTCCATATTGAAGAAAATAAAGGAAAAGACATGCGTAGCGACTGAATATTTTGTATACTATAGTAAATAAAATCGTAAAATCGGGGTGATATAATGGAGTTTTGTTGTCCTCCCTGTCAGAAAGTTATCGATACATCCCATCATCTTTGCCAGCAAGCCCAGAACTGGTTTGAAGAAGCTAACGGTAAACGATTATGGCGCATCCGTCGTTTGAACCGCTATGCATATGAATATATTACAGATGATGAATATGCCCACCTATGCGATGAATCATCCGTTTTTTTATCGGAAGCCCGAAGCTTCGAGCATTTTGATGGAATCTCTTGCACCGGCGTTGATTCGTGCGGAAAGCGGACATCTATTTTTATATAATCTAATACAAGAAGCCGGTGTCACAGATGACACCGGCTTCTTTTTTACTCTTTATTCTCTTTTTTAGTATCCGAGGACGTTCCCTTGCCCCGGTCAGAATCTTCCTTCTCGTCATCCTTTTCTTCCTTTTGATTCACAGGAGGACGAACAAAGTTCTGTTTATTTTTTTCTCGTTCTTCTTTATACTTCTCGTTCCGTTCTTTCTCTTGTTCCTTAATTGCCTGACCACCCTGCTGATTTTGCTGCTGCTGATTGCCGTAGGAGGAATTATACTTCTTATCCTCTTCTGTTTTCTTGGCCTCTTTTTGTGCCTGTACAGCAGCTTTATGCTTCTGCTCTGCCGCAATCATCTTAGGAACACCTTTGGACTTGTCGGCTTGTTCCTGCCTGGTTAATTTCGGAGGTTCCTTGACAGGCGACGATTCCCGCTCGTTATGGGCAGGAGTCCCTTGCTTTTTCTGCGAATGTGTCTGTATCTCCTTCGCAGGCGCCGACGGTCTCGCAGGTGTCCGTACCTGGGCCGGGCGTGCAGGAGTTTGTTTTTGTTGTATATTTTTAGCGGCCATAGACGATTGGCTCGAATACTGTACCGCATTCGGTATGTTTTTGAATCCGCCAATTGCAGAGGACACTTCGCTGATGCTAAGGTTTCGGATTTTGTCCTCATCCACATCCTTATGCATACGCTTCATGGATTCATACAATGCATAGCGTCCGGCAGACACACCAAACTTCTGCGCTTGCTTGCGTATTTCTTCTGTGCCATCCATCATGGTAACCGTTAGCTCCCCCACGCTGCTGTCGGTAATGGCCGGCACTTCTTTTTTCATCACTTCAAGCAACTCTTGCGATGCCTGTGGATTCTTTAGACCGATCGGCACAATCAACACGTCATGATTGGTTTTTAGGTATCCTTGCTCCCGAGCTTCCGACAAAATCTCCTTCGTCACCTCGATTAGCGCACGATCTTCCCATTCCATATCGGATAGCACTTGTTCGCCTTCTTTATTTAAAGCATGAATATCCGTTACTTTATACTTCTCATCAACCTCTAGCTCAAAGCTTGGATTGATATCAATAGAGACCATGGCATACGCTGAGGCGAACACCATATTCCATAACGGAAATGCAGTAATTAGCAAAAGCAAACAGGCTGCTGCCGTGTAGGACCACTTCTTCCAGACGTACTGCTTGCTCCGCGGGCTTTCCTTCCCTTCAATCGTGTGGGTAAATTCAATCTCGTCGCCTTCTTTAAGCGATTCGCCTGTAGGTGGAACTTTACAAAATCTCCCGCCGGATGTCATGACAATAAGATACTGCCCCTGTATCTCCAACACGATGCCCTTCTTCTTCACGCGCGAGCTCCCCCTTTCCCTCTGTCTCATCCATTTGGATGTAGGAGCGTAAAAACTGATAGTTTCCAATAAATACAAGCGTAATCGCCACAATATAGTTCCGGTTTCTTTCTACAGTTTTGCGTGAGAAAGAAATGTATTGAAGGAGGTATTTAACCGGTATTTTCTTTTTCGCAAGAAAAGCCTCTCGCAAGTGCTCGTTTTCTGCAATCATACGGGCGATGCGAATCATGTTGTTTCGGGCATCTATATGCCGGGGTGTATACTCAGGCAATTCCTCAAGCGAAATATCGAATTCACGCAGTTGCTGACGGTAATGTAGAACTTCCTCTCTTCTCATCTCCGCTTCGCGCTCTGCTTGGTATTGTTCGACTGACACCTGTACATCCCAGACATTGTATTCGGGCGATTCAGGGTCCATCGATTCATCCAAAGAAACAAGTAAGGCTCGCTGCTTATTTTTTCGGATGTAATCTATGACACGCCTACGTATCACCAGATCCGCAAAAGACAAAAAACTGCCGCCTTTGTTGCTCGAATACTGTGATATCGCTTCGTTAAATGCTTCAAGTCCAACACTAAACTCTTCATCATGGCTTTGGTGAATATATCGTTTGCACACTTTTGATACGACCGTACCGATGAACGGCCGATACTGTGTAAGCAATTCGTTGCGCAACTCCTCTTCGCCCTGGTGAATTTTTTCGATCATTCGATGGAGCTGTTCAGTTTCATGATTCTTCTCCAGAGATTTTTCTTGTCGGCGCCGTTTTCCCAGGAAAAGTGTGAGTAACAAGTACGTTCACCTCGCTTTATACCTATTCGCATGCTCAAATTTTTTTGAGGGGGGAGAAAGGTATGTTTATGTAATAAAAATAAAAGTTTTCCATCCTATCAAATATAAGCTTATTCGTAAATTCAATGCTTGGCAACTACAGCAGCCCAGAAAAAAAAGCCGCCTTCCTATCTCTATCATTCTAAAGAGACAGCTTTGGCGACTAATCATAAAATAGTTTTTTTATTTTTTCAATACCCTGGCAGGGTTTTATTGCTCTGTGCTTCCCAACGATTCAGGCGCTGGCTGAGCTTGTTAAGTCTTTGTTTCAGCGCGCGACCCCATTCCTCGTCTTCAAGCTGCTTGGCTACGGACATTAGATCAAGCGCGTTATCGATTTGAGTTCGGAGAATATGCGAGATATTCCCATTGTCGATCGAAACACAATTCTCAAATGCTCTATCAATATGCTCTCCCGTCACATAATCACGAAAATCAACTTCGGGAGCTAAATCTGCTTGGGCATAATCAGATAATATATCATATTCTTCTTCCACTTCTGGATGAACGTCAATGCGGTTACATACAGGACAGTACAGGATAGGGACATTATGAATCTGTGTTCTAAAATGGCGCAAACTCCCCAGAGCGCCAATCATACTGGCTCCACAGCAAAAACTCATCCGGATTCCTCCTTTATCTAGAACAGCCACGCTAAAAACGTCTATTTTCTATTGTATCGGCAGCAATTTCATTTTCCTAGACGTAATTACTGGAACTTCTGGCTACTCTCTGTCTCCTATACACCTATTTTTTTTTGACTTTTGCGTTAGCTTTCTATTATTCTACCACAGATGAGCGGAACCAATATATAAATTGCATATTTTCTAAAGAACATTTACACAAAAAAAGAAGCGGGAAGCCCGCTTCTTACCTTAACACCAACCCCAGTCGCAATCATCCACATAACTGGATGGATGAACCGTATCCGCTTGATCAAGCCGAAAAATACGCTGCTGGTCTACTGCATATCCGGCATTCATCGTACAGGAGCCTCCATCAAATGGAATGTGGCCAATTTCTTGCCCATTCAGTGTCAGGACAATGCAATCTTCCGTCACTTCACCGCGCACTTTGTTCGTGACATCAATCCGGCTTACATCAGAATGTTGTGACATGTAGATCCCTCCGATTACGTAGAATACTCATAGTATGCCGAGACCTGCAGTTTTTTACACGTATCTTACCACTAAAAAAACGGCTTTAAACAAGAAAAGCCGTTTTTTTAAACATTTATTTACTCTTGTACCATTTCTTCATATGCTTTTGCATCCATTAGCTTGTTCAATTCGCTATCGTCAGCAAGCTCAATAACAACCATCCATGCGTTTTCATATGGGGATTCATTCACAAGCTCTGGAGAATCTTCAAGATCACCATTGACCTCGATGACTTTACCGCTAAGCGGTGCATACAACTCCGATACGGTTTTAACAGATTCTACGCTGCCAAATGGCTGATCCTGCTTCATCTCATCTCCTACAGCAGGAAGCTCTACAAACACAATATCACCTAACTCTGATTGGGCAAAGTCGGTAATGCCGATGTGAGCTTTATTTCCCTCAATACGCACCCATTCATGTTCTTTGCTGTATTTCAAATTTGTTGGTAAATTCATTGTTTTTGATTCCTCCTCATATACAGTCGGATTATTACCCCTCTTCTGTTGTAAGCACACGACCCAGACGCTTCTCAAGCATTTTCAGACCTTTTTCACCGGCTTGATAGTGACGCAAATTCTGGTCTGCATCGAAGAGGTAATACGCTGGCACATATTGATTTTGATAGGCGTCTACCAGCTTATAGTCGTTATCAATAGCAACCGGATGAATCAGCTCATACCGCTCAATCGCTTCCTTCACCGGATCAATCTCCATATCCTTCTGCGAGCGCGGCATATGAACGCTAACGACACGAAGTCCTTGATCCTTATAACGGTCACGCCATTCATTGAGCTGCGGCAGCGTCTCCTTGCAGGCATGACAGCTAATTGACCAATAATGAATCAACGTTGGTGCACCTTTCAGTTCCGCTTTTGCTACTACGCCGTTCACCCATTCTGTAACACCGGTAAACTCCGGCATCTGCTCCCGTAATTTCATGTATGGCTCCTCCTTTGTAACATCATATGATAAGGCTATTCTTCCACTTTCTCAGTATAAGAATAAAGCCTTCGGAGTATGCGCAGAAACAAGAAATATTATACAGGTATATTGTCAAAAAGGACCTAACAATTTCGCAAAAGTTAGGTCCTCTTCATTCTTACTTACCTTAGATGTAAGGCGTATAAGCCTCGTGCAAGAATCAATCTTACAGGTTAGCTTGTCCTGGCTTCCAGTTAGCTGGGCACAGGCCGCCGGATTGGAATGCTTGCAGCACGCGAAGTGTTTCATCTACGCTGCGGCCAACATCATTGTGGTGAACAACGGAATATTTCAATACGCCTTCTGGATCGATGATGAACAGACCGCGCAATGCGATACCTTGTTCTTCAATCAATACGCCGTAGTCACGAGAAACTTTATGAGTGAGGTCAGCTGCAATTGGGAAGTTCAGCTTGCCAAGACCATTCTCATCACGGGATGTATTGATCCATGCGCGGTGAGAGAATTTGCTGTCTGTGCTTACAGCCAGTACTTCCGTATCAAGCTCAGCAAACTGTTCGAAAGCATCGCTCATTGCTGTGATTTCTGTTGGGCATACGAAAGTGAAGTCAAGCGGATAGAAGAACATTACCAGCCATTTTCCTTTGTAGTCAGACAGTTTTACACTACCAAAGTTCTCGCCATCTCCTAGTGCTGTCTCCATTTCGAAATCTGGAGCCGGTAAACCAACAATACGTTCTGCCATATGTAACTACCTCCTAATATAGAAATATTCTAATCCAGGCGAACCTGGAATAGTGAATGTTTCCGTTTCTTCTTACATCATAACAAGCCTCAAGATGATAGTCAATACAAAATTGTAATAATTTTAATTAAGCTTGTTGTGTTTTTATTCGCTGCTAAATTCAAGGATAACGCACATCACGTAACATGTGCAATTTACCCTAAAAGTATTCCTGATTCTTTAATGCGCAAAATAACTTCTCGCAAAACCTCAGGCGGCCTTACTAGAGCAATACGGACATATCCTTCTCCCTGCGCTCCAAAAGCATTGCCTGGAATAACAACCACGCCCGTTTTTTCAAGCAATTCAAAGGCAAACTGCTCCGATGTCCATCCTTTGGGAATAGGCGCCCAAATAAACATGGTTGCTTTCGGCTTTGGGATATTCCAGCCGATGGCTGCAAGTCCATCTACAAGAACATCACGCCGCTCCTGGTATGTCGCCGCATTCTTATTCTCATCAGGATGCAACATATCATGCTCCATGGCTACGACCGCAGCTTCCTGCACAGCCAAAAATACACCATAGTCAATATTGGATTTAATAACGGCAAGCGGCTTGATCACTTCTCGATTTCCAACTACATATCCGATTCGGCAGCCTGCCATATTGAAGCTTTTGGATAATGAATTAAATTCAACGCCAATTTCCTTCGCACCAGGAGTCTCTAGAAAGCTTGACGGACGGTAGCCGTCAAAGGCAAGCTCTGAATACGCCAGATCGTGCGCTACAATCAGTTGATTCTCTTTCGCAAATGCAACGACCTCTGCAAAAAACTCATCCGTCGCTATCGCAGCCACCGGATTGTTCGGGTAGTTCATTACCATCAGCTTCGCACGCTGCTTAATATCGGCCGGAATATTCGAAAAATCCGGAAGAAACCCATTCTCTTCACGCAACGGCAGCGGATAAATCTCTCCACCGGCAAGTGTTACACTGGCAAAATAAATCGGATACCCCGGGTCCGGTACAAGCACAACATCCCCGGGATCGATCCACCCCTGCGCCAGATGAGCGAGACCGTCCTGAGAACCCATTAGAGACAGCACTTCTGTTTGGGCATCAAGCGCAACACCGAAGCGGTGATGATACCATTTAGCTGTGGTCTCCCGGAAACGAACCGACCCTTCTGAGGTTGGATACCCGTAGTTCTCTGGCTTCTGTACCGCCTGCGCCAGCGCTTCCATTACAAGCGGAGAAGGCGGTTGATCGGGACTGCCGATCCCTAAATCAATTACATTTATACCTTGTGCCTGGATATTCTGCTTCCGCAGGTTCATCTCCGTAAAGATGGCGGATGAGAGATTGGACAGGCGTTCTGCCGGACGAATATTATGTAACGTTTTCATGGAGTCTCTCCCCTATTTCCACGTTTTCTCCATCGTTTCCTCTTTAAATCCAACCGTTGTTTTATTGTCATTGACAAGCAACGGACGCTTAATCAACTTTCCGTCTGAAGCAAGCAAGTCCAGCATCTCTTCATCTGACATATCCTTGAGCCGATCCTTTAAGCCAAGTTCCCGATACGATTGACCGCTTGTATTAAAAAACTTCTTCAGATCAAGTCCACTCTGCTGCCAATAGGTACGAAGCTGTTCCTTTGTTGGAGGCTGCTCTACAATCGGTACCTCATGATAAGCAATCCCCTCTTCATCCAGCCACTTTTTTGCTTTGCGGCATGTTCCACACTTGTTGTATAGATACGCTGTCACCTCTGTCATATATCTATATCCTCCTTTTCTATAGAATAGCATAAGAAAAACGGTATGCAAAAGAGCATACCATGAGATAAAATCCTAGCATTTATAGTGATCGCTCAAGAAGAATTTGCGGAATTTGCAAGTTCGGATGCGGCACAATAATAGGGGTAACTCCATACACATCTGATAGCGTCTTAGCTTCCATAATTTCATGGATGGTACCGCTATGCGTGATTGCGCCCTCTCCCATTAAAATCAGTCGGTCACAATACTGCGCCGCCAAATTCAAGTCATGCAGGACCAATACCGCCGTTCCATCCGTCTCCTTGCGCCATGTGCGTACAAGATTGAGAATCGCAATCTGATATCCGATATCTAGATACGTAGTCGGTTCATCAAGCAGCAGGATTTCCGGCTCCTGCGCCATGGCACAAGCAATGGAAACCCGCTGGCGTTCCCCACCGCTAAGCTGCTCCAATAATCTGCAGGCCATCCCTTCTAAACCGGTCCGCACGAGGGCATGCTGCACAGCCGCCTCATCCTCTGCAGCATTGCGCCGAAAAAGACTCCGATATGGATATCTTCCCATGGCTACCGCCTCTTCAACTGTAATCGGCAGCGGCAGAAGACCATCCTGACTCACAACAGCCATCTTGCGGGCCAACATTTTCGAGGAATAGGAAGCCAGTGGTTTATGATCAATCTGTATCTCTCCGGTGTCAGGGGTTAGAAGACGGGAGATCACCTTCACCAGCGAAGACTTCCCAGACCCGTTCGGGCCGATAATTCCTACTGTTTCGCCTTTTTGCACCTGAAATCTGATGTCTGATAATATTTGCCGTTGTCCAATGCGCAAGGATACGTCCGCTACTTCAATCAATCCGAGTGCCCCCCAGCATAATCCTTTATCATTCTACGCTCTTTTTAAAAAAACAGCCGTCTGCGCTTGCGCAGCAAATAACCGAAAAACGGTGCGCCCAAAAAGGCAGTGATAACCCCAATTGGCAGCTCCTGCGGCTCCATTAGCGTACGGGCGAGCGTATCAGCCGCAATTAACAGGATCGCTCCTGCGACAGCCGATACCGGAAGCAGGACACGATGATCGGAACCCACAATCGCACGCATCATATGCGGAACAATCAATCCAACGAAGCCAATTACGCCGGACACCGCTACCGCAGCTCCTGCTGTCAGTGAGGCCGCTAGCAGAACAATCAGCCGCGTCCGTCCCACATTCATGCCCAGATGGTGTGCCTTCTGCTCTCCAAGCGCGAGCAGATTCAACTCGCCTGCAAATAAAAAGATAAGCACACCGCCGGCAAGAATATAAGGAGCGATGGCAATGCCGGAAGACCAATCGCTCAGCGACAAGCTCCCCATCAGCCAATACAAAATACGCTGCATCTTCTCACCGGATATCGACATGATAAGAGATAACCCGGCTCCAAGAAATGCTTGTACTACGACCCCAGATAATAGAAGCGTCTCAATCTGCACCTTACCGGCAACATAGGCAAGCCGATATACAATAAATAATGTGCCAATCCCGCACACAAAGGCTACGAGCGGCAGCGTCCACTGCCCGAAAATTGCCAGCCCTTGTCCAAATAAAATGAAGGACGCTGCCCCAAGTGAAGCGCCGGATGATACGCCGAGAATATAGGGATCAGCGAGCGGATTGCGCAGCACTCCCTGATATGCAGCACCTGCTAGCGCCAACGCCGCCCCGACTAGAATGGCCAGCAGAATACGCGGCATACGGATATTCCACACGATCACTTCAGCCGCCTGTGACCATTCCTTCTCCACTCCGCTTACAAAAGGTAAACGGGAGAGAATGATCTTCCATACCGTATAAAAGGATAGCTCTGCACTTCCTATCGAAACACTGCCCACAATCATCACTACAAGTATAAAAAGAAGGGGAAGCAGCCAAAATCCCAGCTTCTTCCCAAATCCTCGTTGCTCTTCCTTCAACCCCATCATTCCTTATTTCCCGAACAATTCCGGGTGCAATTCCGCAGCAATTTCTTTGAGACCTTCGGTAATGCGTGGTCCCGGACGATTAACAACATCAGAGTCAACAGCGAACACCCGACCATTTTGCACAGCTTTTACATGCTGCCATTTTGGACGCTTCTTAATTTTTTCCGCACCCTCTTTATCATAGTAACCGTATGTGTTCAAAATGACATCGGGATTGCGCTGCAATACCTTTTCTTCGGATAGCTGCTTCCATCCTTCCAAATCTGCGGCAATGTTTTTGCCGCCTGACATCGTAATCATATCGTGGATAAATGTACCTGTACCCGCTGTAAACAGGGATGGGTCAACTTCAACCCATACATTTGGCCGCTTATCTTCGGCTACGGACTCTACTTTCTTTTTCACAGCTTCTACATCAGCCTTCATCTTATTCACTACATCAGCCGCTTTTGCATCATTGCCGGTTGCCTTACCGATCATCTCAATGGAAGTATAAATTTCATCAAAGTTTTTTGCTTCCATCACGACAACAGGAAGACCCGTTTTGCGCAAGGCATCAACCGCTTCCCCATTCCCGGTATCCGCAAGAATCAGATCCGGCTCTAGGGAAACGACCTTTTCCATATTAACTTTAAGATCACCGACTTTTTCTTTCTTTGTTACTTCCTCAGGATAGTTATCATAATTAGACACGCCTACGACCTTGTCGCCTGCACCCACTGCGTAAGCAATCTCTGTCGTACTCGGTATAATGGATACGATGCGCTCAGGCTTCTTCTCAAGCGTAACCTCTGTTCCTGTACCATCCTTAATAGTAAGTGGAAACTTCCCCGGTGCCTGGGCAGTTTCCCCACCGGCAGGTTGCTGTTCGCCTGACGGGGTAGACGCAGTGTTACCGCAGGCCGCAAGCAAAACAAGCAGCAGCGCCGCTAAGATCAATGATGTGTATCGTTTCATTCTCCCCACTCCTATGCTCTGAACTAAAATAAAAAACCCGCTTCAGCGAGGAAGGCGGGCATGTTGTGTCCGTAACAAAAGATGGTACGTCCAATACCGCCGCATTCCTTAATCCCCGAAGGCATGTGGTCGACTTGGCAAACAGGCAGGTCTCCTGACTCTAAGTTCATCGTACTCTCACATCCTTCCCACACACGATAAGTGTGCAGTGGACAGCAAGGCAAAAGTACTCCCCTATTACAGTGGCGGGACCGTGACGGATTTACACCGTGCTTCCCTATTATCTTCGCATGTGAAGACCTGTTCGCTTTATTATTTTTTAATTATAGGCGTACGGCCTTGATTTTACAACATCCAATGACGTGCATTCAGAATAACGGCCGCTGGTATACGGTGATTGTATTTCTTCCCTGCTTTTTTGCGAAGTAAAGCGCAGAGTCGGCTTGCTGCTGCAATTCCTCTTCAGTAGATGCCGAGTCAGGATATATATCGATTCCGATACTAAGCGAGGCTGTGAGAGTCTGTCCGTCTATGATAATCGGATGAAGAGACAGGTGTTTCTGCATATTCATAGCCTTCTCTACCGCCGCCTCTCTATCTGCACCGAACGAGAGGACAATAAACTCATCTCCCGCATACCGATACGCTTCATCCTCTGGTCCGAGCGCCTGTTGCATACTTTCTGCAATGCGACGCAGCAGCATATCTCCGACATGGTGACCATACGTATCATTAGCTTCTTTTAGTCGGTCGGAATCAATCATCAACAGTGCCAGTGACTGACCCTGCTTCTTAGCAGCATGAAGTCGATTGCGCAAATCAATTTGGAAGGCGCGACGATTCTTCAGACCTGTTAACTCATCTTTAATCGATAGCTCATAGACACGATCATAAAGTTCGGCCGTCTCTATCGCACTGGCGATTTGGGTACCGATCATCTCTAACAGTTCTTCATGCTCCTGCTTATAGGCGAATTCCCGGTAGCTCTGTGCCGTAATCACACCTTTGACTTCATCGCGCAGAATCATCGGCACAAAAATCAATGTATTGGTGTCCTGCGCAGGGTTGCCCCAGCGCATAATCGTTTTTTCCGACGATTCTTTTTCTGTATAAATATGTATAGTACGTCTCGTCTTCAATACCTGTGAGGTAATCCCCTCGCCAAAGCGCATCTCTTCTTCATATCGTACACCATCGTCAACAGCAAACGGAATGCGGATGTATTCATCGCCTTCTCGATATAAAGCAATAAAAAAGGCATCCGTGTCCATCACACGGGATACAAGCTCAAAAGCCTGTTCATAAATCTTTTCTTTATTAAATGTCTGGGTAGACGCCTGTTGGAAATCATGCACAATTTTCAAATGTTCAGACATCCAATGCAGCTTTTCCACTTTCGCATTTATTTCCGAAAGCTGCTGAAGCAGCGTACGATGAAGCTCTTTTTCCTTCTTCGGCAGCGGTATTCCTTCTATTTCTTCGGCCGCAAGGTCCAATGCAGCCGATGTAAGCTTTGTCTCTTTCATCTGACGCAGCAATATAGCATATCGAGTAAGCATCCCTTCATAGGGGGAGGAATATCCCTCACTTTTTGCACTCACATTCCGTTCCTCCTTTGCATGCATATGGCAGATGCAAAGAAAAAAGCAGACGGTCTCACTGACCTCCTGCTTCCTCTCCGATCAATCACTGATTTCTACCTGATAACCGCAGTACTTACGGACATTGAGCACACCATTCTCAAAAATTAAGTACTGACCTTTAATCCCGATTAAGCGATCTTCAATAACCGGCTGCTTGTCCAAATTGTAGGCTTTCACCTTCTCAATCTTCTCAAGAATCGGATAGGCAAACTCCACCCACTCATCTTCCTTCAGAATATACGGCTTATACGTATCAGGAAAATATTCGTAAATCTCTTCACGTAATGCAAGCAGGTCGATCAACTCAACATCGCCTTTTAGCATTTTACGCCAGTCCGTTTTATCCGCTACATATTGTGTTAAATATACCTCAAGCTCTCCTGCCATCCTGCGTGTCGGTACTTCGGCGATTGGAATGGCGCGAATCGCACCCTGATCCACCCATCGCTTCTTCTCATTATTCTTGCGAGTGAGCCCTACTTTTACACCGCTGCTAAGCGCAAGGTATACATAGTGCGGAATCATGCAATGGGCTTCTCCCCATTCGGGGTCGCGGCATGTGCCGAGATGATAATGGCATTCATGCGGCTTCACAATGCACAAATCATTTTCCGGAAGCTTGGTAAAGCAAGGATAACAATATCCGCTGTTATATGTTTTCTTGATGTTGCGCCCACAGTGGATACACTCCATACGCCCAAGCGAGGCAATGCGGACGGTATCGCCTATCCAATCATTTACCGGTATCGCCTCTTCATCAAGCTTTAGTCTATATTGTACAGGTTCTTCGTGCCGGTGGACGAATCCCTGAATGAATCCGGAATGCTTCACTCGTGTACTTCCTCCGGAATGTCGATAACTTTACGCAAAAATTCGCGTGTCCGCTCATTCTTCGGATTTGTAAATACTTCTTCCGGCTTTCCTTCTTCCATAATTACGCCCTGATCCATAAAAATAACCCGATCGCATACATCGCGGGCAAATCCCATCTCATGGGTAACAACAACCATCGTCATCCCTTCCTGTGCCAGCCCCTTCATAACAGCAAGCACTTCGCCGACCAATTCAGGGTCAAGCGCCGATGTCGGCTCATCAAACAACATAATTTTCGGATTCATGGCAAGCGCACGCGCAATGGCTACACGCTGCATCTGACCACCTGAGAGCTTCTCCGGGTATACATCAGCCTTATCGCGCAGGCCTACCTTTTCAAGAAGACGCAATGCTTTCTCCCGCGCCTGAGACGAGTTCTCTTTCAACACTTTCATCGGAGCCAGCATTACATTTTCTACAACGGTCTTGTGCGGGAACAAATTAAAACGCTGAAACACCATGCCTACTTCCGTGCGAACCTGATTAATATTCACCTTGGAATCAGACAGATCGTGTCCATTGATGATAATCTGGCCGCTTGTTAATTCCTCAAGTCCGTTCAGGCAGCGCAGGAACGTACTTTTCCCCGAACCCGAAGGCCCGATGACACTGACAACCTCTTTTTCTTTGATGAGACAATCAATGCCCTTCAACACTTCCAATGAACCATAATATTTATGCAGATCTTTAACCTCAATCATCACAGTTCCGTCCCCTTTCCAACTGCCCACTATTCTTTTTATTTTAAGGAATAAACGCTAATTTGTAAAATGAATTAGTGACGCTTTCTTCTCCGATTCTTTCCTTTGAAAGAAAAGTCCCATTAGAGTAAATAACAGGAACATACCACCAAGAAAATAGAAGGCACTTCCCAAAGAAATGTGTTGAATGCCAAAGCCGCTCAAATTCGGACCGATAATACTCCCTATACTAAAGTTAATAGAAGCGATAATGTTCGCTGCCGGAAGATATGCCTTTGGCACGAGGTCGGCTATATACGCAAGACCGAGTGAATAGAACGAGCCGATAACCCCGCCTGCCAAAAGAAGCAGGATAAGAACTCCCCACACATGGTTCCCCAGCAGCGGAACAGCCAGGAATGCCAGCCCCCCGATGAATCCGGACAGCATTAGCACCGGCTTGCGTCCAATACGGTCACTCCACATCCCGAGCGGAAACTGTAGAATTAAACTGCCGATCCCGATTGCAGGCAGCAATATCGCTATCCAGCTCTCGCTTATGCCGATCCTCAGCCCGTATACGGGAAAGTTGCTATTCATTGACGCTTCCATGTATCCATACAGAAAGGCAGGAAAAAGGGCAAACCAGGCAAGTTGCACAGCCGTACCGTAGCGTTTTTTTGCTGGTGCCATCCCACCTGCTTCTTGTTCCGGATAAGCATGCGGCAGCGTAAGCAGCAGAAAGAATGCGAGGATAAACAACACACTGACCGTAACAAAAGGTACCCATATGCCGTATGGAAGCAGCTTAATGCCTAGCGGCCCAATACTGAAGCCAATCGCATATGACATACCATAGATTGAAATATTGCGTCCCCTTCTCTCGGCTGGACTATTGGATGTAATCCATAGCTGAGAGGTGTAATGAAGAGCGCTATCACCAATACCAACCAGAAAGCGAAGCACAAACCAGAAAATTAAATTCTGCCACAACGGGAACAAAAGCGTTGCTACAATCACGAGCACAAGGCCCCCCACAAGGATTCGTTTGTAGCCCAGCTTTTGTACCGGTTTTTCAATAATCAGCATGGCCAAGAACGTTCCAATATATAAAGCGGCAGCATTCAGCCCGTTGACGTCTGAGGATACACCAGCTTTCTCCAAAAGAATGGCAAGCAGCGGAAGCAGCAGTCCCTGGCTTATGCCGGCAATGACTACAACCATAAGCAGGATGATAAATTGATACTTCGACGATTCGGTTCGCGTCATCTCCACTCCCCCTACCATACATAAAATCTGCAATCCAACGTCTATTGTACTGCACACAAAATAAAAAGGCGACGAAATTAATTCGACGCCTTTTCATCCACAATTCCGTTCATTTGTTCTTCAGCCGCTTCTTTCTTCATCCTGCCGAACCGGATGCGGCTAACCAGCAGGAGAAGCAGCGGAATAATAAGGACAAAGATAGGAGAAGTAATCGTTCGGATATGAGTAATGTAGAGGTTAAAATCAAGCGATGCTTGTATCACCCCTCCAGATAATCCTACAATAAGAAAGCAGAGCGGAATCACCAGTGGACTTACGCTTTTGACTCCAGTCAAATGCGCTACTCCATGTGACAACGTATAGAAAATAACGATGAACTCAAGCAAGATAATCATAATGTAGATACCTAAGAACAAAATATCAATCCGTTCCACAAACTCTCCGATTTTTACGAAACGCATAGCCGCTATATAGGGATAATTGGAGCTTTGAGCCGCTCCAAGGCCCAGAACACCAATGGATACCAGTACACGATAAGCCAAGTACAGGCCGCTTACAGCGATTGCACTGTAAGCCCATTTTGCCGTATTCTTTCCCCGCTTTACATATGGAATAATACCGATGAAAAAAACCACTTCTCCAATCGGAAATACATATTGCAAATACGAAGTAAACAAAATCTCTCCAGCGGGTCGATCCCAAAGCGGCAGAATCTGTTCAAGCTGAAATTTTCCTACAAGCAGAAAGTTAATGAAAACAAGGAGGATGAAATAAAAAGGAAACGCAACCTGCGCAAACCTCGCAAATGCTTCCAACCCCCTGTATACGGCGTACGCAGCTACCAATACCATCCCCATAACGTATACGTTTGGTGATAACTCAGGTGTTAGTACAGATACGATAAATTCACCAAAGCCTCTGGCAAAAACAACGGCCACCTCAAGCGTGAACAAAATATATAACAAAGTGATTAGCTTGCCTAGCCATGTACCAAGAATAGCCTCGGCATACTCGAACAATGTCTTTTCCGGATGACGCCTCTGCAACTGAAAAAGTAGATACATCGTAAAAATCCCAAGCGGGATGGCGATTAAATTGGCGATCGCCCCATCTTGTCCACCATAGATAAAATCATAATTCGTATTGCTTGAGGTCGCGGTAAGATACATCAGCATCAGAATAAAAAGCTGTCCGGCTGAGATTCTTCCCTTCTCATACATCAAATCACCTCCTGTTCATATGCTCACACCAAAGACTGTCTGCAATAACCTGCGGGCGATTGGCGCTATCATTTTATGTTCACCGTACAATAGCGTCCCTGTCTCCCATCCGAAGGTAGGCATGATAATGACGAAGTACGCCAGCGCACTGATAACTACGAATACCGTTAAATCCCGCCATTCTTTATTTTTGCCAAACAGCCATACGCGCAAAATCACATACACAAAAAACAGGACAAAAAGCAGGGTAATTATCATTTGGTTTCACCCGCTTTCATCTGACTAATCATTCCATTACGTAATGTGCTCCAATGGATGTGAATATCAATAGGAATCGTAGGATAGATGTCTTTCCACTGATTCTTATTCTTATACCAATACTGCTTGTGCTGACGGTGAATAAGCGAAGCGAAATTAAAGATATCGACCTTATCTTTCTTCTGAATTCTATCTAATAAAATTCGCATGTCCTGTTTCATTTTGCGCTCGATGATGTTCTCTAAATGCTGCATCGTCTCTCTTTTGGTAAGATCAAGCTGTGTCCCTGTCTCAAGTACGGTGCCTTCAAGGGTAAGATCCACCTTAATTCTTGGCTTGCCATTCTCTATTACTGAACTCTGCTTACGGCTCTTCACCTTCAATTGCATTGCCGTATTAAATTTTTTCTCCTTCTCACCTTTTTCTTTCGTAAGCGAGATTGAATAGATGACTTCCGGGTCTTGTTGATTGATCCTTTGAAGTAAGCGAAACGAACGAACTTCCTTCTTCGGAAGCAGCGTCACATACGGATTTTGATTCGGGCTCGATGAATTAACTATAACTCCATCCGTAATGATAATCTGCTCTTTCTTATCTTTTCCCTTCACCTTACTTACCTGTCCGGTAACAAAACCTTCATACGGATTGGCATACGAATTGATTAAATCCCGCAGACTCACAATGACCGTGCGCCCCCATTCGGACTGGTTGTTAATAATGCCACTAAGCTCATCTCCCATGGTCACTTCTCCGGTAGGCTGCGCGGTAACAATCTCTTCCGCTGTATTTTTAGCGATAAGCACCCAACTGGAAAAGCGAATTTCGCGATTGCGGGCAAAGAAATCGACAGCTTCATTTAATACTTTCTGCTGTGTTAAGGTTCTGCCGAAAATGATGACCTTACTATGGAACCAGATGAGCTTACCGGATGTCTGGGCGCGCATGTTTTTTGTCGCTTCCATCAAAGTGTCCCCCGTCGCCCGTGTCGTATAGACTACCTCCCGTGATATCGCCGCATTCTTTTCTTTTGCAGGCTTAACGGACTGAATAGATAGAATGAACTTCTTATGCTTGGGGTCGTAATCTACACCCGTGATCATAACTACATTCAATTGATTCAATTCACGAATGGCAATGCCGCCCTCGGCCGTAGCACAGCCCTGTAGAACGGGGAGTAACAGAAGGAACAACAGGGCAAATATGTAACGCTTCTTCTGCATCATTATCCCCCCTCCCCTTTATGAGGTGGATTCGCCGGAACATCTGAACGCCTTACATCTTTTTTCTGGATATAATCCTGCCGCCATTTGCGCAGCGGATACGGCAGCACAAAAATTTCACTGCCCCATGTGCGCAGATGCATCGGTGCAATTGGAGACATGTAAGGAACACCGAATGTACGCAGTCCACACATGTGGATACCGAGTGCGACCAGCGCAATGGCAATACCGAACAATCCAAGACTCGCTGCAATCAGCATCATAGGGAAGCGCAGCAAGCGCGTCGTCATCGATAGATTAAACGCCGGTATGGTAAAGGAGGCAATCCCTGTGAATGCCACAACAATAACCATCGCCTGCGAGATAATCCCGGCCTCTACCGCTGCCTGTCCCACAACAAGCGCACCAACGATACTAACCGCAGAACCTACCGGACGTGGAAGCCGTACGCCGGCTTCCCGCAGCACTTCAAATGACACTTCCATAATCAGCGCTTCAATCAATGCAGGAAACGGCACACCGGCACGAGCTGAAATAACGGTTAACAGGAGCGGTGTCGGTATAAGTTCCTGATGGAATGTAGTTACTGCGATATAAAAGGCAGGTCCAAGCAGTGCAATCAGAAAGGTTAAGGTACGCAAAATACGGATCGCTGTTGAAAAATAGAAGCGTTGATAATAATCTTCGCTCGCCTGCATAAAATCGTAGAAGACGGAAGGAACGATCAGCACAAAGGGAGTTCCGTCAATAATAATCGCTACCCTTCCTTCAGAAAGTGCCGATGCGACCTTATCCGCGCGTTCCGTTGAGATAATTTGCGGAAATGGAGAATAGACACTATCCTCAATCAGTTCTTCTAACTGCGCACTCTCAAGCAATACATCAATGTCAACCATCTCAAGACGTTTGCGAACCGAGTTCAGTACATCTTCTTCCACCAAATCACGAATATACATGAAGACAACCATAGTCTGACTGCGCTTGCCCAACTTGATCATCTCTGATTTCAAATCCGGCGTACGCATGCGTTTTCTAATGAGTGCCGTGTTATTTTGCAGCTTCTCTGTAAAGCCTTCCCTTGGCCCACGCACCAACGGCTCCGCTTCCGGCTCCGAAATAGAGCGTGACGGATAACCAGGTGTTACAACAGCAATGGCATATTCCATATGATCAACAAAAACGATCGAACAGCCAGCCGTTATCATCTCCACCAGCTTCTTCAAATCATGAACAGGCATCATCTTTTGTGCTGTAATGACCTGATCTTCCACATGGCCAAAAAACGATTCCGGCCCCATCTGCAAAAGCGGATGAATGACATGGAGGTCAACGATCGTCTCGTTTACTAAATCATCAAGAAAAAGAACCGCTCCTTCTGGCAATCGTCCTTCTTCCTCTGTTTTGGCATGTGGAAACGTGAGGCGATGGGAAACAAATACGTCGACATCTTTGAATAACTCTGTTACACGCGCGACATTGACAGCCGTTAGTGGATCAATACCAATCTCTTCAAGGGGCCTGCTATCAATAGCATTTTCATTGCTGTTATCTTGTTCCTGTTCGGTTTCATGCATTGCTTTTGGACGCTTTGGTTTTTTAAATTCTCCCATTTTTATCACCCGCTTTATGTATGAATGACACGCACCACGTCGATAGCTTTTTTAGGTTGTGCAGGAATAGGTAAAATATACAACCTGCAACTTTTTGCACATTCATTGACAAATGTGTAAAGGTTCTTCATAATAAGATTCAAGTTTGAAGCCGTTATAATACGTAATGTGTTGATGAGGACCAGTACGGCAGGAGCCTGCGTTCAGAGAGCAAATCATTTGCTGTGAGATTTGCCGCATGGTTTGTCGGAACCCGCCTCGGAGCGCCAGGGATGAACCTGGCCAGGGTCCTCTCCCTGTTATCAATGAGGCCAAGCGGACATGTGCATGTATGCTCATGTCAACAAAGGTGGTACCGCGGAAGCTAAGCTTTTCGTCCTTTTTATTATGGATGAGAAGCTTTTTTTATTTAGAAGATCAACAACAATACCAAAGGAGCAGAGGTGGTTTAATAAGATGGATACCAAAAGAAAACACCGAATCGTGGTGAAAATCGGCAGTAGTTCGTTAACCAATCCGACGGGAGGACTGTCCCGTGAAAAGCTTGAAGAGCATGTGGCTGCGCTTGCTGCGCTAAAAAAAGCGGGACACGAAGTGATCCTCGTATCCTCAGGCGCCGTAGCAGCCGGATTTACGACACTTGGGTATCCATCCCGCCCCGTTACGCTCGAAGGAAAGCAAGCGGCCGCAGCTGTTGGGCAAGGGTTGTTAATCCAGGCTTATAATGATGCACTGCGTGCACAGCAGCTAAACGGAGCGCAAATTCTGCTTACACGTGATGATTTCTCCAAGCGCAATCGCTACCACAATGCTCAACGCGCACTTAATGAATTGCTGAAGCGTGGGACGATTCCTATTATTAATGAAAATGACTGCGTAGCCGTTGATGAGCTGACATTCGGCGACAATGATATGCTGTCCGCCCTGGTGGCGGGATTCTTACGCGCTGATGATCTGATTATCCTAACGGATACAGATGGGCTGTATGATGCTGATCCACGTACCAATCCACATGCGAAAAAGTTCACGCTGATCGAAGACATCACCCCGGAAATCGAGGCGTTGGCAGGGGATGCCGGAAGCAGCGTCGGCACTGGCGGAATGCGCTCGAAGATTCATGCAGCCAAATTCGCTCTCTCGCTCGGCATCGATATTTTCATCGGAACCGGCACTGGAGCTGATAAACTGTTGGATATTCTTACGGGCAAGGGGGAAGGAACATATTTCCGCAATCAGATGAAGGCGCCTCTTAAGTCTCATAAACAATGGATTGCCTTCCATGCGGAAAGCGACGGAAAAATCGAAGTCGATCAAGGGGCAGCACAAGCGCTGCTCTATGAAGGCAAAAGTCTCCTTCCGTCAGGCATTACGGCTGTCACAGGAGAATTCACCTGCGGGCAGGTTGTAAAGATCGTGGATACACAGGGCAATCTCTTAGGTAAAGGCGAAGTCAATTATTCCGCTGAGCAATTAGAACAGGTAAAAGGAGAATCGACCACATTCTCTAAAGAGAAGCTCGGTATCCACCGGGTAGAGGTCGTGCACCGTGACAATTGGGTAACATTGTATATTGAAGATACAGCGAAACAAAAATATAAGGAGGAGATTATGCAATGACTTTACTAGATAAAGCAGCAGCAGCTAAAAAAGCGGCGGCACAGATGGTGACGCTGACGACCGAGGAAAAGAACGAAGCGCTGCGCGTGATGGCGGATGCGCTTGAGGATAACATTGCAGACATTCTCAAATCCAATCAAAAAGATGTGGAAGCAGCAAAAAAAGCAGGGGTTACCGATGCATTGATTGATCGCCTTGCGCTTTCAGAATCACGCATTCGTGACATGGCACAGGGACTGCGCGACGTCGTTCACCTTGAAGATCCAATCGGCGAAGTGCTCGAAGCATGGGATCGCCCAAATGGTCTTCATATTACGAAAGTGCGTGTTCCACTTGGTGTCATTGGCATGATTTATGAAGCGCGCCCGAACGTTACGGTCGATGCAACGGGTCTCTGTTTGAAAGCCGGCAATGCCGTTGTGCTGCGTGGAAGTTCTTCTGCCCTTCACTCCAATCAGAAGCTTGTCAAAGTATTGCGCGAGGCGCTGCGCACAACAAAGATCACAGAAGAAGCCGTGCAGCTCCTTGAAGAAGGGTCGCGCGATGAAGTCAATGCGATGCTGAAATTGAATGAATATCTCGACGTCCTCATTCCGCGAGGCGGAGCCGGGTTGATCCGGTCTGTGGTGGATAATGCATCCGTCCCGGTACTTGAAACAGGAGCAGGGAATTGCCATGTCTATGTCGATGAATCCGCCCAGCCGGATATGGCTGAGCAAATCGTCGTCAATGCAAAAACACACCGTCCGGCCGTCTGTAATGCCGCTGAAAAACTACTCGTACATGAAGCATGGGCAGCCAAGTACCTCTCTTCTCTGCTTAGCGCATTGAAAGAGAAAAACGTGGAACTTCGCGGGTGTGAACGCACATGCAAGCTAGCCGGAGATCTAGAGATCATCCCTGCTACCGAAGAAGATTGGAGTACAGAATACCTCGATTATACGATCGCGGTAGCTGTGGTCGATTCACTTGAACAGGCGATTGATCATATTAATCAATATAGCACGAAGCATTCGGAAGCCATTATTACCGAATCAGAGAACAATGCACGCAGCTTTCAGATACGTGTTGACTCCGCGGCAGTCTATCATAATGCGTCCACTCGTTTTACCGATGGAGCGGAATTTGGATTTGGAGCTGAAATCGGCATTAGCACACAGAAATTGCATGCGCGCGGCCCAATGGGCTTGCCGTCTCTTACCTCTTCTAAATACGTCATCTACGGTACAGGGCAAATCAGATAAAGGGGAGAAAAATATGTCCATCCTAAAAGATAAGACGATCTGTTTTCTTGGTGCCGGATCTATGGCAGAAGCGATGATCTCCGGCCTTGTTGACAAGAAACTGCTGCCTGCAGAACAAGTGTATGCGATCAATCGCGGCAATCGCGCCCGAATCGAAGAACTCGTCTCCCGCTACGGGATCGCTACACCTACTAAAGAAGAGGCCATCGCTACAGCAGACATTGTTGTGCTGGCCATTAAGCCTAAAGACGTGGCAAGCGCAATTGCAAATATCCGCCCACTAACCACACCGCGCCAGCTCTTCATCTCCGTTCTGGCCGGTACATCTACGGATTATATTACCAGCCTCCTTGGTCATCAGGCGGCTGTGATTCGCACCATGCCGAATACATCCGCTGCTGTAGGCATGTCGGCCACAGCACTCGCGCCGGGGGCTCATGCGTCCGATACGGATATGGAAATAGCCCTGAATATTTTTAAAGCCATCGGAATTGTAGAAACCGTGCAGGAAGAAGCCCTGCACGCTGTAACAGGGCTTTCCGGAAGCGGCCCTGCTTATGTATACTATTTGGTAGAAGCAATGGAGCAGGCAGGACAAGAAATCGGACTTGAGGGCGATGTAGCACGCCGCCTTATTTTGCAAACCATTATCGGAGCGGCGCACATGCTGCGCGACCGCGGGGAAGAACCAGCGGTACTGCGCAAGCAGGTGACCAGTCCAGGCGGTACGACAGCAGCAGGAATCGGCGTCCTTGAGGAACGCGGCTTCCAAGAAGCTATGCTTGCCTGTATTAAACAGGCTGTCGCACGTTCGGAAGAGATGGGAAAACAGTCGGTTTCTACCTCCTAGTCGCTGCTTCAAACCCGGCAAAGGAGACAGGATATGGACGTTTTTGCACTGTACGGCCCAAGCGGCACAGGGAAGAGTACAAGCGCACTCGAGCTTGCGCACAAACATAAAATCAATGCAATTATCGATGACGGTCTACTGATCTATAAGGGGCGCAGGGTGGCCGGTACGTCTGCTAAGTATGAACGTACAACCGTGCAGGCCGTAAAGCGGGCCATCTTCTTTTATGACGATCATGCAAAAGAAATACAGCAGGCTATGAAAGAATTTAATATTGAACGGATTCTTCTTCTTGGCACCTCACGTAAAATGGTGGATCGTATTGCGGCGGCACTAAAGGTTGCCCCTATCTCGACCTACATCAACATCGAAGATATCCGTTCATCAAGTGAAATTAAAGCCGCTCTCTATACCCGACGCACAGCAGGTCAGCATGTCATTCCGATTCCCCATATTCAGGTGGAACAGGATTTCTTTCGTCGTCTGATCGCCCGCGGCAAGAAAATTTTCTCTTCCAAAAGAGAAATGATTGGTGAGACTACTATCGTACAGCCTGATTTCGGAGGCGGACGCATGCATGTCACCGAACATGTACTGCGCAAACTGGTTGTTTTAAGTCTGGAGAAAATGGATGAAATAGAAAACGTAACAAAAATCAACATTACCTTAAACGATCTCCCCTCGATTTCATGCGAAGTGCATTTACGCGTACCCCGTGGAACGTCGCTGCCGCAGCTCGCGCAGGAAGTTCGCCGACGCGTATACGCTTCCTACGTCCAACACCTCAACATTGAGCTCCACAGCATCCACGTTCATATTGGAAAACTGATGATAGCCGACGCCTGAATGCGTCGGCTTTTTTTGTGCAAAATATTCGTGTACCTATTCCACCTACGAAGGGAGATATCCTTAATGCAACAGCAAATGACGGGCCAGCCGCAAGCACAGCAGGCAATCATGACCACACCTCCAACGGTGATGACTACAAAAGACACCGCTTACGTCAAAGACCAGATGAGCTGGCTGCTTGTAGCCATGAAAAAATGCAGCCACTATGCGCAAGAATGCACAGACCCCCAAGTAAAGCAGTTGATCGAACGAACCGGACAAATGCATCAGCGCCAATATAACCTGCTGCTTCAGCACTGCCAAAACAACAACACTTCTGCGATCAGCACCATGCCTGCCGGTATGTCGGCACAATAAGGAGGAGTCTTCCCATGCCAAACAACAAAATTGCCAATCCGACCTCGCCTGCTGAGCAGCAGGCACAACAGACGCCGCAAATGACTGATCGTGACCGCCTAAACGACATTCTTGCTACAGAGAAATATCTGACAGATGGATTTAATATTGCGACACGCGAAGCAAGTCACGAATCACTGCACCGTGATACCATGACCTGTCTAACCGAAACGCAGCAATGCGCCCGCGATATCTTTAATCTGATGTTTCAAAAAGGCTGGTATACACTTGAAGCAGAAGATCAGCAGAAATTAGACCAGACCTACCAGCAATTCAGCGGTTACACGTCCCAGTTTCCCTATTCAGGACATATGCAATAAAAAGAAAAGACAGAGGCGGCCCACTGCGCCTCTGTCTTTTCTCCTTTAACCCCTCAAGCTCTCACATTCAAATGCTGATGTGCTGAATCGCATCGGGTGGCCATCAATAGTTATGTTATACTGGGAAGGGAGCAGGACAGCGTCGATGTTCTCCTATTCCTATGCACTTTTATTTTCTTAGAAAGAAGGCCATTCACTATGCGATACAGCGATATGTCACGAGAAGAGCTTCAAGCCGAGATGCAGCGGCTGCGCGGGGAGAGCATGCGCAAATACCAGGCAGGCTACATCTCAGAAGCCTCTATTCTAGAATCGAAATTCTTCATGGCCCGCTCCTACTTGCTTGATAGCGATGATTTCATGAGCGGACAAGAATATGGTGTGGTCGGCTACGAAGAGCCCTTCTTCGTCCGTTACTTGAATGGAATCATGGCATGGGGACATTTTCGTTCCTCAATGGAAGAAAAAGCGTTTCCGATCGGACGGCTTGAAGATATGGGACCATCATGCGGTTCCGGCTGCGGCTGCGGTAGTTAACTCCGCCGCATACGCCATTCGCTTTTTAGCAGGCCGTATATAATGTGATCGACATAATGATCATACAGCCATTCTCCCTGACGAATCCGCCCCTCTTGAGTAAACCCAAGCCGCTCCGGTATGGCGCGGCTTTTTTCATTCTGTACGGCACAATGAATCTCGATCCGGTTCAATCCCATCTCATCGAGCGCATAAGCAATTAACCGATGGACAGCCGCTGTCATAATGCCCCTCCCCTGGGCCTCTTCACTCATCCAATATCCAATGCTTGTACGATGATTGATCCAATCTATATAATGCAGCCCAATAATGCCAAGGATCGATCCGTTATAGCGCACCGTGTAATCCACACCATTCTGTACAAGGCGGCGCTGTATACTCGCGTTAATAAACAACTCCACATCCGCTACGCTTTGATTTGCATCCACCCATCCCATAAAGCCACGCAGGTGCCTACGATTCTTATCAATCAGTGCATACAGTGCGGGTGCATCTCTCAACTCCACTTCCCATAACGCTAGACTATCATTTATATATAAAGCCATCGTTTTATCCTCCCTGTGCAGTTGAGCACGTTAGCTCTTGCCAATTATTACACGATACAAATCCGTCTATTCTCCCCATACTATCAATAATCATCAATCCCATATGAAGGAGGAATCTTATGCGCAGATGCACCTTCCCCATTGTCTGCGTACTGCTTGCCTTCTGTCTTATCGCCCAGCTTATGCTGGCGGATACACATGTTCAGGCACAAACAGAAGCAAAAGCGGGCCTCACACCACCGCCGGATACAATCCTTGTCGCCATCCGTGAAAGTACACCCGGTGGAGAGCCCAATCCGCGCGGACGTATTCTATATGTACGCCAAGTTCCTTTTAATGAATACATCCGTAATGTTCTGCCTAACGAATGGCTTCCCAGTTGGGAGGCAGAAGCGTTAAAAGCAGGCGCATTGGCAGCTAAAATGTTCACCTGGTATCATGCCCTGCATCCTGTAACAATCGACAACCACCAATTCGCCGTAGATAATACGATAAATTTTCAGCTATACCGTGAAGGCACAAGCATGCCCCGAACGAATGCCGCTATTGAGGAGGTAAGGGATCTGGCTTTTGTAAAGCCAGACGACACGATTTTCGAGATGAATTATCGAGCCGGTTATCCGAACTCGCCCAACAGTCCGTATCGCCGCGCACAAAAAATGGCACAGCATGGCAGCCAGTATTTGGCTTCTAAACAGAATAAAAATATGCTCGAAATCCTTCAATATTATTATGAAGGAAAAAAACTCGCACTACTACACAGTAAAACGAAAGAAAAGGAAAAAGCGGTGCTCCCCGAATACCGATACGAAACCTTTCACCGCCAGAGCAGCGATCCGCTTGCCATGCAGCCCGATGTCAAACCCGGAGCAAATATTCCCGGACATAACAAATGGGATCGATGGGCGCAGATGCAAGTACGCGTCATTGATGCTTGGAGCAAAAAGCCGATCCCGGGCGCAGAAGTCGTCATCGCGGAGAATGGCTATCGTAGTAAAACCGATAGCCGAGGGTATACTCCGGCCTCTCCAGCACCGATTATTCATTCCTCTCATCTACCAGATACCTTAGCCCGGCTGCATGGACAACTGACACTCCTTGTCTATAAAAACGGGTACCGTGATACGATACACTATAATATTCAGATGAATGAGGGTACGACGACGACACCAGAAATATCGATCTACCCGCTTCCTGCAGATCAGCAGCGCATAGAGCCCTACATCTATCATCATCCGACGCACCATCTATTCAGCGTCGAACTATCCGAACAATTCCGCAGCCACTCACAGCCTGGCGCAGGACCGGAGAGCCCTGATCGATGAGCCAAAAACTAAAACTCATCCTCTTCATTTTGCTTATTATTCTAAACGTTGCCGTATTTCTCTTCAATCAGCGGCATGACCTAGCACGCACCACCAAAGCAGGGAATGTACAGACGGTCATCATTAACCATCACGGCTTTATTCCACAGCATATTACGTGTAAACATGGTGAAATCCTCTCCCTCGTTGTTCGTAACGAGGATGGAGCAGCGCATAATTTTGTCTTAGAAGCATACCGAATTTTTTCTTCTGATTTGCGAAAGGGCGAAAGTACTCACATACGCTTTGTGCCTCATCGAAAGGGAACATTTCGCTTCATATCAGATACCCCGGGGGTGCCGGAGCCAGCGTATGAAGGAGTATTATATGTACAGTAAAAAAGGGATAAGCGGCTATATGCTGCACTATCCCTTTTCCTGTATTTGTTTATATCTCGTTACCATCCAATGGCTTCACACCTGCAACGGCCCATATCCCGGTCGCTCCTTGACGCACAGGCTGATACAATTCAACAAGAAAGAAAGCACCTCCATGTTGAGCTTTGATCGAAGCACGGTGTAATCCTGAATCATAATCAAGATATTGGCTCTCAAAGCGGAACACGTCCTCCACTCCAAATCCGAGCCGTTCGATACCGATGCGCCGCGCCGTCTCTACCGGATGCAGACGCCACGGATTATCACCGTGATCAACCGCATACTGAATCATAAGGAAGTCCTCTTCTACTGCTCCGTATGTTCGCCCCACATCACCGCTAAAGCCCTCTGCCTGCTTCCGCTTCCCCGTTCCTGTTAACAATCCGAGCAAACGTTTTATCGTCACATGCATCACCTTTTTAATCAGTGTATGCGTATGAAGAAAACGAAGGCACAAAAAAGCCCGCCCATTACATGGCGAGCGCAGATTCAAACGGACTAGCTACGATGCGGCCCCGTTGCACTTGTCGATGAAATGCATCCTTCTCAATGACAAATCCTTCATTTGATCCTTCATACCGACAGGCGAAGAACAAGCGATCCATCTCTTCCACCATAAACGGCTTCTTCTCCCGAGCCAAGCGATAGTGTCCACCAACATGGTTCTGTATCATAACAAATCTCCTCCATCTCCGTATCATTTGTTATCTGTAGTATAACACATTCTGTAATAATACAGCAAGATGTTTTTTGAAAATTATTGTAATACAGATTGTTTTTGTTTAATCACCCAGATCACCAGCATAAGCGGCACAAGGCCAAGCAAAGTAAGTACGCCAAAAAACGTATACGTAGTCAAAATACCATACGCATCCACAAGCATCCCACCCACTACATTGGTTGCCATGGAACCGAGACCAAGCCCCATCGATGTATAGATGGAAAGCGCCGTCACCCGGAGCGTCTTAGGGGTATTGGCTCTCACGAACTGGGCTGCAGATGCCAAATATAAACCAACTGAAAAACCCTGCACAAAGAAAAGAATCAGCACAGCGCTCGGAGACGGACTCATCCCATACCATAGCCAGCGCACAGCCGATACCAGACCCGCGACAAGAATCGTCTTCTCTAGACCTAAACGCCGGATGAAAAAGCCCGACCATTTCATAAAAGGTGCTTCGCTTCCTGCAAACAAAAGGAATGCCAAGCCAATGCCTGCAATCTGTCCCCCCATCTCTTCATACAACAGACCAAAGAAAACATTATTGCCGTTAATCGGCCCAAAGATCAGAAACGCGCTTGCAAGAAAGAGCATATACCGTGGAAGGCGAATCAACTCGCGTAGACCTTTGAATACATTGACCGCAGCCACTGAACGTTCTGCCTGCACACCCTGCAAAAACACAAAAGCGCTTATCTGCGCAAAAGCATACACATAAAAAATTGCGCCAAGCCAAAAAGCATCAGCCAATAGGCTAGATACTAGTGTGGCAATGGCAAAACCGATTGCCCCCCATTGACGAATGCTTCCGAACTCCACACCTGTACGCGACGCATACTGCAGGGCCAGTCCATCTGAGATAGGTACGGCCCCGCTTTGAAAAAAATGCAGCACACCGTATAACAGTGCAAATGCAATAAAACTCTTCCCTCCCGCCAGCAGCAGAAGCGATGCACCCACAGCCCCCAACAGGACGCCGCCTAACACTTGTCGCGATACTTGAAATCGATCACACAGCATCCCCCAGAACGGCTGCGCAAAAATCGCTACAATCGGCCCAACCGACACAATCAAGCCAATCTCGGTACCACTCATCCCAATGCTTTTCAAATAATGAGAGAGCAGCGGATATAGAGCACCCAGTGCAAAGTAAATAAATAGAAAAAGGCCGCTAATGCTTACGGACTCGCGCTTCCAAATTGGTGTAGCCATTGCCTTTCCCCTTTCAAAAAACAGAGGGCAAACCCATATAGGTTTGCCCGTGTCATCCCGACTGTTTATCGCTTATATGCCGGCAGCATCTTCTTCGGATTCACTGTCCGCGCCTTCTCCCACGTCTCCGGTTTTGCCTCTTCATATTGTTCAAGAAAGGCAATAACCTCCTTGGTAAGCGGTGTCGGCGTGGAAGCCCCAGATGTAACGGCTACTTTGCGCTTGCCCTTAAGCCAAGACAGGTCCAATTCATCCAGATCAGAAATGCGATATGCCGGCACACCTGCAATCTCCTCGGCCACCTGAGCCAAGCGGTTGGAGTTGTTGCTGCGCGGGTCTCCCACCACTAGAAGCAGATCGGCCTCCCCAGCTTGTTCAGCCACCGCTTCCTGTCGCACCTGCGTCGCCATGCAGATCTCATTATGAATCTCACACTGTGGATATTTTTGAATAACCTTATTCATAATATGCCTAATATCCCATTGGCTCATCGTTGTCTGGTTAGTCACAATCAGCTTATCAGCAGCGATATCCAACCGGTCAGCATCCGCCTCCGTCTCAATTAAATGAACACGGTCAGGTGCTACACCCAGCGCGCCTTCTGGTTCCGGATGGCCTTTTTTCCCAATATAAATGACATGATATCCTTGGGCAACCTTCTCCCGAATCAGGTCATGGGTTTTCGTTACGTCCGGGCATGTCGCATCTACAACAGTCAGCCCCTTAGCGCGAGCGCGTTCCTTTACTTGAGGCGATACGCCGTGCGCCGTGAAAATGACAGTGCCTTTCTCTATTTGCTCAAGCATCTCCATGCGATTCGGGCCGTCTAAGGTGATGATCTCCTGTTCTTCAAACGCTTTTACCACATGACTGTTATGAACGATCATGCCAAGAATATAGATTGGCCGCGGAAAATCGAAGTTCTGTGCTGTCTTCTGCGCCAGCACCATAGCGTCCACGACGCCGTAACAATAGCCGCGGGGCGAGATTTTAATAACTTCCATACTGTGTACTGCCTCCCCACCGTCAGATTGGGGCGCTGACTTAAGCGCCACCGCATCCATTATAACTCAAGCGGCAGTCCCAGCGCACCCCATTCACGTAATTCAAGCGTGCGAGCACCTTCGATGATCACCGGATCATTCTGTGCGAGTTCAAGCGCTTCTTCATATGTATCAGCAATATAAATAACCATGCCGCCCTTTCCGTCCGTAAACGGGCCGGCAGCCATAATTTTTCCTTCATGATAGAGCCTGTTAATATACGCAAGGTGAGCAGGGCGATGCTGGGCGTTCTTTTCCTGATCAATAATTGGTAAAAATGCAACATATTTCATTGTGTATTCCCCCTTTAGATGATGGCTTGGTCCATACAAAAAAGGGTCGTCCATATGTCCAACCCCCTTTTGACACCCACATGTACAGTTTAGCTTACCTTACTACGGTGTAGCAAACTTTGTCATTACAATCAGCACATCAGCGAATATGCAGACCAAAAGCGCAACCCCAGTGAACCCTATCGCAAACTTGTTCTTTTGCTTCATTACATTACGAAGACCCCATGCAACAAAGATCGTGAACACAAACATGAGAATATTCATCAGCATATTCCCTCAACCCCTCCCGTATAAAGCTGAAGTATAATTCCAAAACACCTTTTATTTTATCAAAGAGAGGCAAACTCTGGCAAATAAAGATTATGTCTTTTTGTTCACCTCTCGATGCTGCAAGACGCAAAAAGTCCTTTTCCCGTTGTTATTCTTCCTCATCTTCCCCAACTTCAACCATTCGGTCTTGCTCAATATAGACCAATTCGCCGGCCGTCCATTCCACCTGACCACTTGTTAGGTTCGTAATAAGATGCTTTAGCGGCTCTTCCTTACCTTCTTCCTCCCCTACAGTCACTGTTACCTTATCCAAATATTGAATCCCAACAATGCTGTACTGCTGGGCGTTCAGCTCATTCTCTACTTTACCGAGATGCGTATAATCGAATGAAAAATGATGCTCACGCGTCAAGATCCGTTCTACTACTCCGGCGGCACGTACACCTGCACTTGCGGATTTGCCGTATGCGCGGATCAGACCGCCTGCCCCAAGCTTAATCCCGCCAAAATAACGAGTAACAACCACAGCCGTATCCTTAAGCCCTTTCTTCTTTATTACTTCAAGGATGGGCTTGCCCGCCGTACCGCTCGGCTCTCCGTCATCGTCCATCTTCTGGAATTGATCATTCTCGCCTACGATATAAGCCGAGCAGTTATGTGTAGCATCCCAATGCTTCTTCTTAATTTCTTGTATGAAGGCAACCGCGTCCTCCGGCGTCTCCACCCGCTTTACATAACTAATAAAACGGGAACGATTAATCTCAATCTCTGTACTTCCCATTGGACGTACGGTCAAATATCGCTGCAGCATCTATATGTCATCCTTTCTCTTCGTTTTCTATATCTTATCCGGTTCCTTTCGTACCGCCTGGACATGGCCTATTATTGTAAACAACATGTTTGAAGGCGGATAAACATAGACCTCTTTTTGTTTTACAGGATATAATAAGGTAACTATTATGATATCACAGGCAAGGTTGGTGTACGATGACATGGATGCTGCTTGACGGATTGAATCCGTCACCATTTTTGCTTGCTGCTGCTCCAACTGGAGGAGCCTCCTCTTTTTGGCAGACGATTGAGCCCTATCTTACGTTTTTATTTTCACTTTCTGTATTTTTGATTGCGTTTCTGATCGTGCTCGAAAATCGGAATCCTTCTCGGACAGTGGCTTGGCTTATTATCTTGAACTTCCTTCCCATTGTCGGATTTATTTTTTATATATTGCTGGGTCGAAATGTACGTAAGCGCAAGCTGTTTCGCAACAAATTCATCAGCAACGCAGAGGTTCTGAAGAAATTGGAGCGGGTACCTGTCGGAATGCTTGATGAGAACGATTTCTGGCAGTACCCCCACCTTGCTTCCAAGCGGCGGCTATTGAACCTAATGGTGAATGTCGCCCAGTCCCCGTTCACATACAAAAATCGAAGCAAGGTGCTGACCAACGGGGATGAGACGTTTCGTCAGATGATACAGGATATGTCTGAAGCAAAGGATCATATCCACTTTCAATTCTATATTATTCGCCATGATACAACCGGGCAGCAATTTAAGCAGGTTCTCATGGACAAAGCACGAGAAGGCGTGAAGGTTCGCGTCATTTATGATGGGGTGGGCAGCGTTCGGCTCGATAAGCGCTATATTACCGAGCTAAAGAGCGCCGGAGTTGAAGTGGTAACATTTTTTCCCGTTATTCTTCCGTTTCTTAACAACAAGCTCAACTACCGGAATCACCGGAAAATTGTCATCATTGACGGGAAGATCGGTTTTGTGGGTGGATTAAACATTGGAGATGAATACTTAGGCAAAGACACGCGGTTCGGCTTCTGGCGCGATTCCCACCTGCGCGTCGAAGGCGAATCGGTCTATCTGCTCCAGAATATCTTCTTGAAGGATTGGTTTTTCGTAACGGACGAAAGCATTGAGGGTGATCGGTATTATCCGTCTCTTACGGAAGAGCCCGGTGAAGAACTAATTCAAATCGCTGCAAGCGGACCGGACTCCGACTGGGAATCGATATGGCAGATGTATTTCTCCATTATTGCGACGGCACAGGAGAAGATCTATATTACCTCCCCTTATTTTGTGCCGGATGATTCCATCAGCATGGCGCTAAAGACAGCGGCATTAAGCGGACTTGATGTACGTCTGCTGCTGCCGAGCAGACCGGATCATCAAACCGTATTCTGGGCATCGCGCTCCTACTTCCAAGAGCTTCTTGAAGCAGGCGTACGCTTTTATTTGTATCAACCGGGTTTTGTGCATGCGAAGATTCTGCTTGTCGACGGTGTCGTTGCTTCCATCGGCACAGCAAATATGGATATCCGAAGCTTTCAGCATAACTTTGAAGTGAATGCGATTTTGTATAACAGCAACTCTGTGTATAAACTTGAAGAGGATTTTATTCAAGACCTTATGGACAGTAGGGAATTGACCTTAGAAGAGTATAAGAAGAGACCCTGGCATCACCGTATTCTTGAATCCATTGCCAGGCTCTTATCTCCGCTGCTATAAAATAATAAAGAACAGGGATAAAAACACGTCTGTGCTTTTATCCCTGATTTTTTTTGCTGTATGATTTGCCTTCAGATGATTATCTCGCAAGTGGATAGCTGTCCGACTTTCCCGCCGCTATCTGCCCAATCGGCAAAATTTCATAGCGATTCTTATTCTGATATTTATGGATACGAATTAGCTGTTTTTCTTCTAGGCTCTTAATTTTTCTTTCCACGGTGTTTTTGTTCATGTTACATCGAGCGGCAATTTTACGAATGGACGGCATCCATTTCTCCTCACTGCGCTGCACAATTTGCATAAGAAATACATAAATCATGAACTCAAACGGGTCTAAGCCTAATGCGAATAAATCATTAACATCGTTTATATCCATCCTTTCACCTCTTTTATGTCCGTATTTTCTACTTCTATTATTTCTGATTTCTACTCCCAATTTCAAGACCTTCTGCACTTCTATAATATGACAGACAATAAGAAAGCCATTCCGTATCATAAGGGAAATGGCTTTTTCACTTTATTTAACTCTATTAAATTATTTATTTAAATGCAACATTTACACGATAGCCAACAGGTTTATAGATTTGCTGAAGCACCCGTACGGCGCGATCCTCCGCCGTCTGCAGAATACCACTGGCCTTTGCTTCACGGCGCAATTGGCTGCGGGCTTCAGTCAGAAACGCCTGTTGCTCATCAGGTGTCATTTTTTTGCGGAAGATCTCCTCTTCTGAGAATGCTTTCACTTTATCAATATCAATATTAGGGTCCTGTAAGAAATCAGCCCGCGGTAGCGTTACTGTAATCTGCTTATTCGCCTCATCAATGACAATATCAGACGACGTAACCTTCTTCAAATCAATGCCGACCAGAACCTTAGCCGGTACATCAATATGGAAAAAACGCTTCGTACCCGGAAGCTCAAAGTCATAGAAGCGGTAAGCATCTTCCCCTTCTAGGGTTGTCATCATGACGGCCTCCGCTGTCGTCAAGTAGGATAGATCACGAATCTCCTGTACAACAGTCTGCCCAGTAACCTGTGGTGCACCGAACCAACCACTACCTGCCCAGATACCAGCCCCGATCACCGCTAATCCTAGAACACAAGCAGCCGTCCACGTCTTTACCTGCTTCGTCCAGCGCATTCGCGGAAACGAAAAACGCGCCCGCTTCCTCTTCTGAGGCGCTTGTTCTGTCTCTGCATACGGCAGCCGATAAATCGTTGCCCCTTTGTGTCCTTGTTCCGCTTCCTGCCGAACCCGTAGCATGTCGTCTTTGTTGTTCACCGTTTCTCCTCCTACTTTATATACCCTGTTGGTGACCTGCATTTTGTCTATACTAATTAAACGCAACAACGACAAAAAAGTCGCTAGGACATAGGAGCGACTTTTTATGCTTCGACTCGTACTATAAATACAGCAGCGTTACTATCATTATACCAAGCAGACAAGCCAAGAGAAAGAAAAAAGATACCCAGTGCATGATGCGAACGGTTTGTTTGATATCTTGCGCCTCAATGGAGCGGTATCGATCTCCCATTTTGGCACGATGCGACGGGATTCCCTGATAATAATTGGTTCCGCCAAGCTGGATGCCCAGCGCACCCGCTACCCCCGCTTCCGTAAATCCGCTATTCGGACTTGGATGACGCCTCGCATCACGAATAATGATAGCTGCACAATTACGCCAATTCAAACGCAGCAGCCAGCTTACACATATAAGCAGAAGCGCAGCCAGACGCGCGGGGACATAATTAACAAGATCGTCAAAACGGGCAGACGCCCAACCGAGATTTCGATAGGCATCGTTTTTATAACCAACCATCGAATCGAGCGTATTCGCTGCACGGTACGCCATCGCCAGCGGCGCGCCTCCAATCGCTGCATAAAATAGTGGAGATAAAATGGCATCGACAATATTTTCCGCTACTGTCTCCACAGCACCGCGTGATACCTCTCCTTCATCGAGCCGGTCCGTATCACGTCCGACTACCATCGCTAGTGCCTGCCGTGCCTCTTCAAGCTTCCCTTCCTTAAGTAAGCCATAGATACCTATGCCTGCCTCCGCAAGCCCCTTAGTGGCAATTGTAGTGGAGATAAGCCACGCTTCCACCACCCAAGAAAGCCATGGATGAATCCAGGACAAGAGAACAAGCAGCCACCATGTCAAGACGAAGCTGCCACCAACGAGTATAAGCGGAAATAAAATCCCTACATGCTTTAACTGCTCTTCGCGTACAACACGACGCCGAAGCTGCCGCTCCAACCATGTAATTACGCGGCCCATATAAACAACAGGGTGGGTCAACCACCGAGGGTCTCCGACCAATCTGTCTATAATATATGCGGAAAGTAAAACACATACACGTACAAGCATTATGACTCTCCCTGCGTAGCTACGGCTTCATACACTGCCTGATAAACAAGACGTCCGATCGCGTTACCGATCGTTGTTGCCGCCCCAGCAAATTGATGCGGTGCTCCATGTGCCTCATCCTGCGTAGCAGCAAATACAACAGCGTCAGTTGTTGTACCGGTTGCGGTCTCTCCATCTTCATCAGAAATCCCCAGATCTTGCAAAGCAGCGGACTTCGCTTCCGTAGCGGTAATGACGCTGTTGATCATAGCGGAGGGTGTGAGATGGGCGTCAGCTAACAGAAAGATATTGATTGTACCGCATTGATAGGCAGAGAACGTCTCCCGTGCTTTTCCGGCACGAGCACTGTTCCTTGTCCCGGCTGTAGCACAGCAGAGGATACGGTATCGATCACCCGCCTCCTCTGTAATAGAAGCATGCGTAATCTTAGCTGCCGTTTGTAACCCAATGGATGCATCAACAGGATAGCCCCATGCCCCCAGTTGATCCCTCATCATAATCGTAGGGTCTTCACAACGGTAGGTCAGCGGTACCTTCCAATTGATGAAGTGACTTGCTTGCGCGATACCACCCCGCCAAAGCGCGCTGCTAACCGCAGTAAGCGGCACCGGGGAGTGCAGCAGTAAATAATCCTCCTGATACGCAACAGTAATAGCCGGCCATATAGCTGATGTATAACGTGTAGATGAACGAAATGGCTGCGTCATACTGTAATTCCTTTCTGATTTCCTGCAACGGCAAATTCATAAACCGAACGATGCCATCCTTCCATCTGCTGGCGCAGCTCGGCGGCCTGCTGATGATAAATAGGAGAGTTGGTATCAAGAAGAATACCTGCTAATGTACCGCTGTGAGCAATTACGACACCAAGGCCTCCTATCTTATGGCAGAGCGCTTTCAATTCTGCAAAATCTGGATGCGGCAAACGCTTCTGATGCATCTCAGCGCTGCGTGTAGCCACATAGCCAATTAGTTCACTGTCTCCAACGCGAAAAGCTTCCTGAAGTTTCAGTAAAAGCTGATCATATTCCTTTTCTTCCTGCAATGTATAATGAGCCTTGCGCTTATTAAACGATACGGTATCTACCTTACCGCCCCGATCCACACCTATGATCTGAAGCGATGGCAACTGACCCAGACTCGTAATGACTCGTCCTTCATGATGCTGATAAGCTACCACCTCATCATACATAATGCCGTCAGTCGGCTCTACCTGCACAAGCAATGATGAGATATGCTGTGGCAGCAGACGGAGCTGATGCGCTTTGGATACGGCGCGGCAGGCGGCCACCATATCAGCCGTACTGGTCGCAAATCCTTTACCGTCAGGAAGGGACTGCTCCAATAAGAGTGTGCCGCTCAACGAGAGCTGATACTGTGCCATCAATCGACGCAAAATACGGCGCACTTTAATTTTCTGTGGGGATGTAAGCAATTCGCCGGAAGCAGACGGATAAAACGTCGCTTTCGCAAAACTGGCAATAGGCAAAGAGACAAGAAAAGGCACACCCTCTCTCTGCCCCTGTAGCAGCTCGCCAAACGTATGGCATGCTGTACCTGTAGTTGCTTTCATGGTTTTCTCCTCGTTTCCTATCCATTTTCTCTATCCGCTTCTGTTTTCTCTCTTTATTTCTTTTATAATGACGATGCCATCCATTTTTGTCTACCTTTATTTGTGACAATCACACTGCCGGTACCAGGTCCTGTAACCGACCAGAACGCCTGCGGGTCTTCTGCAACATATGTGGCAAGAAACCAACGAATGGGACCGCCATGCGTCACCAGTACGGCTGTCTCACCGGGCTTCATCCGCCCAACCAGCGCATCCAGCCACACGCCCAGCCTATTCCTAAGATCTCGCAAGCTTTCCCCGTTCGGTGGAGCAACATCATGAGGATTATTATACCATCTTTCAGCTAACGTTTTATGCGTCAGCATGATTTCTTCATACGTCTTTCGATCCCACGCCCCGAAGTCAAGCTCGCGTAGCTCAGGAACGACACGCGGCTCGACGTCATGCGGACGAGCTACAATGGCAGCCGTCTCACGGCATCGGATAAGATCGCTCGTATATATAGAGTGAATTGTTTCATGCTGAAGGAGCAGGGCCGCCGAAGCTGCCTGCTCCCGTCCAAAGGCGGTAAGAGGCGCATCATAGTGACCAAGATAACGCCGCGCTCGGTTCTCTTCTGTTTCTCCATGCCGAATCCATATCAGCCTTATCAAAGCAGCTTCCCTCCCGCCATAATGAATACAAGCGCAGCAGCTTCAGCCCATTCAACCAGTGCTCCGTAACAATCGCCACTCAAGCCACCCAGCCGCTTCGCTACGGAACGAAGGAATATCCAGCAGATGAGTGCGGTGCCGCATACAACAAATACCCCTGCGATGCCGTACAAAACGAATGCGAACCCGCTCGCAAGGAAAAAGGAAAGCCATACATTCCAGAAAGCAAGCCCCTCTCGCAGTCCGGTCCCAAGTCCCTTTTCCGTAATATAGGGCCAGAACCAAATTGCCGCAAGCAGAGCTGTCCTTGCAAGAAGCGGCGGAAGCAGCATCCACAGCTCCATATGCCCGGAAGTGATTTCGTATAAGGCCGCAACTTTCACCATAAATAAAAGAATGGCCGCGGTAACGCCCATCGCGCCTACCCGGCTGTCCTTCATAATCGCAAAAATTTTCTCCCGATCCCGCCAGCTTCCAAGTCCATCCGCTAAATCCATCCATCCGTCCAGATGCAGCCCACCCGTGCTATACACCCAGAAGACCAGCGTAAGCACAGCCGCTACCGGAGCTGGAAACAGCCAGCCGAATAACCAAGCAGCTCCATACAGCACAATCCCTAACAGCAGTCCGACAATCGGATAGAACGCTACACTACGCCGCCAATCTGCCGCCTCATGACTGAGGCGCGGAACCGGAAAACGAGTAAGAAAGGCGACCGCATGAAAAAAAGCACTCATATGCCCGCCCCTTTAATCTGCCACGGAATGCCTGACAGTACGGCATATACGTCATCCGCCTCTGCTGCAATTCGCTGGTTCACACTGCCAAGCACATCCTGAAACCAACGTCCGAGACGAGACATCGCAACTCCGCCAAGTCCGGTCTCGCTAGTAACGACAATAAGCGTACCTTCATATTGCTTTGCCAAGGCAAGCCATCGCTCTACCTCTTCGTTAATTCGTTTCGTCTCTTTCTCATTCCGAAGCCTTTCTTCAGGCACAGCAATCAGCAGATTGCTAATCCATGTTGATACACAATCAAAAAGCACCGCATCATACGCATGATACGCCGCCACACCATCGGCGGCATCGTATGGCGTCTCGCTGATCCCCCATGAAGCAGGCCGCCGTTTTCGATGAAGGACAATACGCGCCTCCATCTCCTCGTCCGTGCATACGCCGGTCGCTACATATAATACGGAAGCACTCCGTTCTTTGGCTAACTGTTCTGCAAATGCACTTTTGCCGGAACGCACACCGCCTGTAATTAATACAATACTCACAGTTTCTCTCTCTCCTCTTTCATCACATCGTTAAGCGCCGCAAGCAGGCGATCATTCTCCATACGCGAACGGACTGCTACCCGTATGTCCTGTGATGTTAGGCCCGGATACATATCACAGTTGCGAATCATGATTCCCTTTCGTCCAAGCGCTTGTTGCAACTCCCTTGCCGTCCAGATCGAAGGAAGGCGCACCAGCAGGAAATTCGCCTGTCCCGGCCAGACAGTAACACGTAAGTCTACAGACAATCTGGAGCGCAAATACTGCCGCTCCTCCGCAATCAACCTGCGTGTGTCCGCTTCATATGCATCTACTAGGCAGCATGCCTCCCCGGCTGCCAGCGCGAGACGATTGACACTCCAAGGTATTTGTTTTTCTTTCATACGCGCAATCAAATCAGGATGGGCGACTGCAAAACCGAGACGCAAGCCGGGAATGGCATAGAATTTTGTCATGGAGCGCAAAAGAATCACCTGTGGATACTGTATGATTTCAGGTAATAGCGTAGGTTGGCGATCCGGGGGTAAAAAGTCGATAAAGGCTTCATCTATAATAAGATAAGCCTTCTTCTCCGCTGCCCGCACAGCCAAACGACGCATCGACTCCAGATCATATAATAAGCCGGTCGGGTTATTCGGATGCCCGATGAACAATGCATCCACTTGATCAAGCAGCCTCTCAAGTTCATCGACAGAAGGCAAAAAGCCATTGTCCGCATCCCCAGTGCATCCGATCACTTCTGCTCCATATTGTCGCGAGAGCTGTACATACTCAACAAAAGAAGGATAGATGACTCCTACCTTGCGGGGAGCGAGCGCCTGCAAAGCAAGAGCCATGCATTCCGCTGCTCCATTACCAATAAGAATCGTCTCCTCCTCTGTATTATATTTATTCGAAAGCGCACTGATTAACCCACGATGCGCCGGGTCCGGGTAATGGACGATCCGACGCATCTCATCTTCTATCGCAGCTAAAGCCTGCGGTGGGGGGCCGAGCGGATTAATATTCGCACTGAAATCAAGGAGGCGATCCGGTGCGATGCCGAACAGCGCAGATGCGGTCAGCATATCTCCACCGTGTCCGAACTTCTCCATTTCCCCCATCAGAACTCAACACCCAGCACAGCTGGAATCCCTTCTTCATAATAATGCTTTACTGGCTGCATCTCCGTGACAAGGTCCGCTCGGTCAATGATTTCCTGGCGCGCGCTCCGTCCGGTGATTACCAAATGCATGCCGTACGGGCGGTTATCGATCAGCCCCATTACTTCCTCAATCGGCAGCACATCATCAATGGGGAATGTAGTAATGGCAAGCGCATTGTTCAATTCATCTAATATGACGACATCATACGCACCACTCATGACTTTTTCCTTTGTAAAAGCCCAAGCATCCTTTAGCGCCGCCCGATGTTCCTCTGGTGTTTTTAACCATGTAAAGCCGCTGCCTTTCTGATGCATTTCAATTCCGATTTTATCAAATGTAATTTTCTCGCCATATGTGCGTTCCGGTGATTTAATAAATTGAATCATAAGAACGCGTTTTCCACGGCCTACAGCTCGTACTGCAAGCCCCAGTGCCGCTGTTGTCTTTCCTTTCCCATCACCTGTATAGACGAGCATAAGCCCGCGTTGTTTATCTGGTTTACTCATAGCGCTCCCCCCATTTATCATGATAGATTAACGTATCAAGCACGCGGCGCCTCTCCCATTTTTCTGTCTCAAGAATGGGAGCCGCCGGATAATGATCCGTATAGCCAAACGACAGCAGCGCCACCGGATCAATATGAGGCGGCAGGGCAAGAATGTCGCGCACATCGTTTTTCTTATAGAAACTAACCCACCCCATTGCAATACCTTCCGCACAGGAGGCTAGCCACATATTCTGAATGGCACAGGCCGTCGACATGATATCCGTCTCCGGAATGGAGTTGCGCCCTAAGACATGGGAGCCGCCGCGTGAAGGATCACATGTCACGCATATTGTAAGCGGCGCTTCTTGAATTCCCTGCACTTTCAAGCGAAGAAACTGATCCGCCCGCTCTTCTTCATAATGAATAGCAAGCGCCTTTCTCTCTTTCTCCGATGCCCATGCGAGCCTCTCCTTCACCTCATTCGACGTAATAAGTATGAAGTTCCACGGCTGCATAAAGCCAACAGACGGTCCGTGATGTCCGGCCTCTAGAATGCGCTGTACCGCATCATTGGGCAGTGGGTCTGGAAGGAATGAACGGACATCGCGTCTCGTCTCAATCACCTTGTATACTGCCTGTCTTTCCTCTTCAGTAAACATCGGTCGCCCCTCTTCCTTTCTATAATCAAAAGTAACGGCTACGCTATGAGGGATCGCAGCCTTCTTCCTCCATGATTCTCTGGAAACGTTCCCATAGTTGATCTGCCCGCCCCTCTCTAGCATCGCGCAGAAAATCATCGGCAAGCAACGCCTTGAGCATGCGCCGACGCTGTGCTAGGGATTGGGTGTGCTGCTGTATGATCTGACGCGCTTCGCTAAGAAACTCGACATACATCTCATATGCTTCATCATATGTATCTGCCAGCTCACAAGCAATCTTACGAGATAATCCCGGGCTTGCACCATCCGTAGATACAGTCAGCAGCAGCTTACCCCGCCGCACATGTGCCGGGTTAGAAAACGAACTTATATCCGGACGATCTGCTATCGTAATCAATTGCCCTGGCTTCATCGCTTCATAGACCCGTAGGTTTACATCGGACTGATTTGTGGCGGCAAAAATCAGAAAAGCATTCTGCAGATCCTGTGGATCAAAGAGTTTTGCACGCCAGCTCACCCGTCCTTCTTCCACCCATGCATGAAGGCGATCGGTGAGCTTTGGACTAACAATCAAAACCGATGCGCCCGCTTCGAGCAAAACGAGCGTCTTTCGTTCGGCAACTTGACCTCCGCCAACAATCACAGCTCGCATACCGTTTACCTGCAGCATAACAGGATACGAATGACTACTCATCGGTATTCCCCCTTACTTTACAGGAAGAGACAGTTCCATAATATCATACAGCTTGCGCATATCGAGATGTGCCCGCACAAGCTCCGCCAATGCTATATAGCTCTCTTCCCGCCGCTCTGCTTCAGTCTGAACACTTCCCTCTACAAGCGGGCGGCCCATGCGCTTTCGAATATGATTGAGCCACGCACGGGTGAACATACGGTTATGGAATATTCCGTGCAGATACGTACCCCATACCCGCTCATCTTCGGTAATCGTGCCGTCCGTATGCCCATCCCCAAGTGAAAATAGCGGTCTACTCCCCGCCTCCCGCATGGTTTTGCCGAGATGAATCTCATATCCACTCACCTCCTCCTCGCTTGCAAACGAGGTGGCACATACACGCCCTGCTACACGCAGCGTACGCTTACCCGCAGAAAACGTTGTCTGAATAGGAAGCAGGCCCAATCCTTCACTGTAGAAGTGCGTCGACTCGATTCCATTCGGATCATGCAGCTCCCTGCCCAGCATTTGATAGCCGCCACAAATCCCAACAATGTGTGCTCCATTCCGTACAGCTTCCACAATCAATTCGGCCAGACCCGTTTGCTTAAGCCACTGCAGATCATCTGTCGTATTTTTGGTGCCGGGCAATACGATCATATCCGGATGATTCCACTCTGCTGCGGATGCAATTAAGCGAATCTTTACTCCAGGTTCATCATACAACGGATCGACATCTGTAAAGTTGGAGATGCGTGGCAAGCGAATGATTGCGATACTAAGCGCCCCTTCCACTTCGTCCTGCTTCTTCAGTCGAAGGGTGGATAATGCCAGCGAATCTTCGGCATCAATTCCGGTGTCCGCATACGGAATCACACCAAGTACCGGGATTCCTGTATGCTCTTCCAACCAATCAAGCCCCGGCTTCAATAGAGAGAATTTTCCGCGAAATTTATTGATAATAAATCCTTTCACTCGTGCTCGCTCCTGTTCATCGAGCAGCGCAAGCGTTCCGACAAGCGAGGCAAACACGCCGCCGCGATCAATGTCTGCGATCAAAAGTACAGGCGCATCCGCCAACTCGGCCGCCTTCATATTGGCAATATCACGATCCTTTAGATTAATCTCCGCCGGGCTTCCCGCCCCTTCCATCACGAGTACTTCATACTCCTCGGCCAAGCGATCTAGTGACGCCCGCAGAATCGGTAGCGCCGTCGGAACATATTCATTTCTATATGCGCCAGCGCCCATATCGGCATAATGCTCCCCGCGCACAATCACTTCCGCAATCATATCCTGCTTTGGCTTAAGCAGGATCGGATTCATATCTGCTGTTGCTTCCACCCGGCATGCCTCAGCCTGAACCCCCTGGGCTCGGCCAATTTCTTTTCCATCTCTTGTAATATACGAGTTTAATGCCATATTCTGCGATTTAAACGGAGCAACCTTCCATCCGTCTTCATATAAAATGCGGCAGAGCGCGGTACATAACACGCTCTTGCCTACATCTGATGATGTACCCTGCAGCATAATCGCCTTCATCTATTCTCCCCCTGTCTGGTTATTGAGGACGGGCTGTTGCGGAATTCGGGTTGCGGCGCGGCATAAAAAATCCAGCCGCAAAGGATAGGGCCGCTACGACAACCATAACAAGAAATACATTATGCAGCGCATACGCCAAGCCTTCCCGCATGGAAGCAAGCAGTTCGGCTGACAGATGAGCCGCTGCCTCTGGGTTAAGCAGCTGATTCATATCTCCTTCGCCCGCTTTAATCCCTTCTCTTTGCATATAACGTACAATAACAGCATTAAACAACGTGCCGAATGCGGCAATCCCAATCGTCTGTCCAAGGGTACGAACGAATGAATTGGAGGCCGTTGCTGCTCCGCGTAGTTTCCAATCCACCGCGGATTGTACGGTAACGGTAAATACCGTCATCGAAAGACCGAACCCAAGACCTGCAACAAACATAATCACTACGATCACAAAATGCGGTGTATCCATCCCAATCAACGCAAGCCCTAGTGACGCAAGCGCAATGACCGCAAGCCCGATCAGCGCTGTATTGCGTACTAGGATACGAACCATGAGCCTTCCGCTCATAATGGCGCCGAGCAGCCAACCGATCGACATCGGCGTTAGCGCTAACCCGGAGCTGGTCGCTCCCGCTCCGTATACACCTTGAATCCACATCGGAAGATAAGCGGTAATCGCAATCAATACCGCGCTAACAATGAAGGAAACAAGATTGGATACAGATATTTCACGAATCGTAAAAATCTCAAGCGGAAGCATCGGTTCAGGAGACTTCTTCTCAATCCAGATAAAGAGAACCAAAAAGACCGCCGCAATGGCGAACAGCCCGAGAATCACTGGCGAGCCCCACGCATACTCCTGTCCTCCGGTCAAAAAAGCATACAGCAGTGCCGTCACTCCTATAGTAAATACAGCTGCACCTGCATAATCAATATGCTGTTTCTTCTTCTCAAACGACTCATCAAGAGACAGCCATAGCATAACGATGGCAATCAGCCCAAACGGCACATTCACAAAGAAGATCCAGTGCCACGAAAGAACATCAACAAAAAAACCGCCGACCAGGGGTCCAACTATGCCCGAAATACCCCAGACGGAGCTGAACCAGCCCTGAATCTTCGCACGCTCTTCAAACGAATAAATATCACCGATGATCGTAAACGTTACCGGAAGTACCGCGCCGGCACCAATCCCCTGAATCGCCCGATAGAAAATAAGCGCCTCCATGGACTGTGCCAAGCCACACAAAGCCGATCCGAGCAGGAAAACGACCGTTCCCACAGTAAAAATAATCTTGCGGCCGAATAAATCGGCAAGCTTTCCATAGATCGGAGTGGTAACAGATGTTGTCAGCAAATAGATGGCAAACACCCAGCTAATCAGCTCTAATCCCCCTAAATCGCTAACAATTCGGGGCATAGCCGTACTGACGATTGTTACTTCAATTGCTGCAAGAAAAGTGGCGACCAGCATCGCAATTGTTACATTTTTTCGGTTGGTTTTCATACGCTTCTCCCTCTTCTTTACTCTACCTACTAGTTAAGATGGCAAAGGAATTTACTGTTGGTAGCGTATAAGATTTCCAACCTAAAAGTCAATTTATAAACTATAGGCCTAATTCATCGAACGTTGCCATCTCGTTCAGCATACCAAGTGCGGCAGTAAGAAGCGGGAACAGAAGTACCGCACCGGAGCCTTCACCCAGCCGCATCTGAAGGTGCAGTACAGGAGATAGCTTTACATAATCAAGTGCAGCTTGATGTGCCGGCTCTTCTGATAAATGGGACGCAAATAGATAGGCCAGCGTTACAGGACAGATCTCGTAGGCAATCAATGCCGCTGCACCCGCAATCACACCATCCACAATAACAGCCATGCCGGATGCTGCCGCACCAAGCGCTACACCGACCAGCCCTGCGATCTCAAGCCCGCCGACACGAGCAAGCACATCCACAGCATCACAGCTCGTACGCCAGTTTTTGTCGAGACCGTTAATGGACAGTGCCTGTTCAATAATGGCAGCTTTCATCCGTCGCTTCGTCTCATCAATTCCGGTTCCTTTACCTGTCAGCTCATCTACGGGACGGCCCGTTACAGCTGCAATTAATGCCGTACTCGGCGTCGTATTGCCAATGCCCATATCGCCAAGTGCAACGGCCTTATATCCTTGTTGTGCAAGTTCTTGGACAATCTCGATTCCTACTTCAATGGCGCGCAGTGCCTCTTCTCTACTCATGGCTGCACCATGTGCCATGTTCTTCGTACCTGGCGCGATCGTGTAATCCCGAATCCCCGAAGGTGTTTGTCCGACGCTTCCTACATCGACGACGACGACCTCCGCTCCCACTTGACGTGCGAATACATTAATCGCAGCACCGCCACGCGTAAAATTCCCCATCATCAGACCCGTCACTTCCGCAGGAAACGCACTGACGCCTTCTGCTGTCACACCATGATCCCCACACATAACAACGACCGACTTTTTGTCCATGACAGGCGCTGTGGTGCGCTGAATACCCGCCAGACGTACAACCATTTCTTCAAGTGTTCCCAAGCTTCCCGGCGGCTTGGTCAGATTATCTACACGCTTTCGAACCACTTCCATGCTTCCTTCATCCGGTACAGCAATTCCGTTCACCGTCTCTGTAAGCAACATGCCCATTGTTTTTTCCATCATTTCATCCTCCTGTTTCCTCTATAAGAATGCAGAGAATAGCTAGGACGCAACAGGGTAAGCCTGCACACTGGGCTATGTACGAATGTACAGCAAAAAAGCCCAGGTCTAAGAAGACCTGGACTTTCCACATCCGGTTCTATGCTACCTGTTCCTCGAGTAATTCGCTGCAATAGGCAGGTCTCCTGGCTCCCGGATCTCAGCCATATGCCGTCAGCCTTCCCAAGCATCGTCGTAGCTCAGTGACTGACAGCGGCTCCCCGGATACAGTGGCGGGCCCGCGTCGTTTCTTCCCTATTCTCCTCATAATGAGGCACCTATTGCGTCCTATACATATCTATAAAATAGCATACAACTCTTTCTTTACTTTTTCAACACTTGATAAATCCTCTCAATGGCCCAATCCAAATCTTCTTTTGAGATAATGAGCGATGGAGCAAAACGGATCGTCGTCTCATGTGTTTCTTTACACAGCAGACCCAATTCTTTTAACGCTTCACAATACGGGCGGGCTTCTTTCGTTAATTCAACGCCGATAAACAGACCGCGACCGCGCACCTCTTTAATAAGCGGATTATTGATTTGCTGTAATTTCTGCTTAAAGTATTCACCCATCTCCAATGAGCGCTGGACAAGCTTCTCCTCTTCTAGCACGTCAAGAGCTGCAATCGCAACGGCGCAACCGAGCGGATTTCCGCCAAATGTAGAACCATGCGAACCCGGTTCGAAGACGCTGAGAATTTCTTTATCAGCAGCCACTGCAGAAATTGGGAATACTCCACCACCCAGCGCTTTTCCCATAATATACATATCCGGCTTCACATCTTCCCAATCCGAAGCAAACATCTTGCCTGTGCGTCCAAAGCCGGTTTGAATTTCATCTGCGATAAACACAACATTATGTTCTTTACACAATGCACGCGCCTGTTTTAAAAATCCTTCTGGTGGCATGACAATGCCTGCTTCCCCTTGGATTGGCTCTACCATAAAAGCGGCTGTATTTGGCGTGATCGCCTGTTTAAGCGCTTCAATATCACCGTAAGGAATGATGCGAAAGCCCGGTGTGAACGGACCGAAGCCGCGCTTGTACGCTTCATCAGACGAGAATGAGGTGATCGTAGTCGTGCGCCCGTGGAAATTACCTTCACATACAATAATCTCCGCCTGATTTTCCGGCACCTTCTTCACATCATACGCCCAGCGGCGCACCGCTTTCACAGCAGTCTCCACCGCTTCCGCCCCCGTATTCATCGGCAAGATCATATCTTTTCCTGTGAGCGTAGATAGCTTCTCATAAAAGTCACCCAGTTGGTCATTGTGAAACGCGCGGGATGTGAGCGTGACTTTATCAGCTTGATCCTTTAGCGCTTGGATAATTTTTGGATGACGATGCCCTTGATTAAGTGCAGAATAGGCACTCAACATATCCATATATTTGTTGCCTTCCGGATCTTCTACCCATACGCCTTCCGCCTTAGCAATAACAATGGGCAGCGGATGATAATTTTTTGCCCCGAACCGTTCTGTTTTCTCAATAATTCCGGACGTTTTTGTTGTTGAAGTTGAACCGCTCATGTTGATTCCTCCTTTTTTCGCTGCTTCTATAGAATCTCAGACGAGAGTTTGGGCTGTGTGAACTGAAGCAGATAGTCCGGACCGCCTGCTTTGGAGTCGGTGCCTG